>JAGHBC010000057.1 GCA_021161185.1 Fidelibacterota bacterium | reverse complement strand
TGTATAAATACAATCCCGACGGACGCGCCATTCCCCAAAGATTATCAAAAATGTATACTTTTAATATTAATCATATGTTATCAAACTCGTTATTTTACGAATTAAAACTTTCGTATGTAGATAATTATTATGGGAACTATGTTTTCAAGAATCCGTTGGATTCGGGATATGTCCATGATGCTTACAGTCAGAGTGACGGACCGGGATTCTTTACCGGAGGACAGGATAAGTTCCATACGGAACGAACGACGATTGATAAGAATGTCAAGTTTGATATCACATGGCAATTTAATAAACAGCACAGCTTTAAAACCGGGTTGCATTATACCGGGCATATTATCGATAGTAAAGAGAGGCAAATTCGTAATAAATATGCCGATACAGAAGAAGAAGGATTCTTTGAAATTAATTTTGTAGGCGGTAAATCCAAAATTATCTATCCTTATTACGAACCGATTGTATTACCTGACACCACAATTTATTCGGATATTATCTATGTCAAACCGATAGAGTACGCGGTCTATATTCAGGATAAAATGGAATTCGATGATATGGTCATTAATCTGGGCGTCCGGTACGATTACTTTGATCCCAATAAACGATATCCGACTCAGTGGCGCAATCCTGCCAATCAGATAAGATTTCCTGATAATCCGGAGAAGATGTCAGAATATGTCTATGCTAAACCAAAAACCCAGATCAGTCCGCGTTTTGGCTTATCATATCAGTTAGGTAGCGCGGCGGTGCTGCACTTCAGCTACGGGCACTTTTTTCAGATGCCGCCAGGATATGCACTATATTCCGGTAATTCTTTCCGGGTTTCACCGACCGACTATGCTACAATTCTTGGAAACCCCACAATTAATGCTCAAAAAACCGTTACCTACGAAATTGGGCTCTGGCAGGAACTAATGAGCGGTATGGACTTAGACGTAGCGCTATTTTACCGGGATATCTATGATCTCCTTAGCACAAAAATAGTGAGCACCTATAATCAGACAGAGTACGGTATTTATACAAATAAGGATTATGGGAACGCCAGAGGGCTTGAAATAAAATATAAGTGGAACTATCATAACTTCTCGTTAAATCTGAATTATACCTTACAATATACGCGCGGTAATGCCGATAATCCGCAACAGACTTTTACCCGCGCCGGAGATAGTATGGACCCGATTAGCCAGATGATTCCCATGTCCTGGGATCAAAGGCATACCTTGAATGTTACCGCCGGATATAATAGCGCTAAATATGGCGCGACTTTGACCGGTTATTATAATTCAGGCACACCCTATACGTGGTCGCCGGTGGGGAACAGTATTCTGTTCAGGGTCAATTTAACACCGAATAATTCCTGGCAACCGGAGCAATTCAACTTTGATTTTAACGGGTATTACAATTTGAATATTTCAAAAAAGTTCAGGACAAAATTAACTTTGACGGTTTATAATTTATTCGATCGCTTGAATGAGAACTGGGTCAATAATCAAACCGGTCGAGCCTATACTGCCATAGTCAGAGATACGGATATTGCGAGTCATAGAAGTGATTTCAATGATTTCTATGACATTATCCACAATCCGGGTATGTACGCGGCGCCGCGTTCAGTCAAGATTGGATTGGGAATAGAGTTTTAAAAATGATCAAAAATTGGAATAAAAATCAAATGATCAGTTTAGGAGGCTAGTCGTCAATGAAAAAAATGTCTAAAATATTTCTGTTTATACTTACCTGTCTGCTATTGGACGGTATTATATATGGTCAGGGTAAACTTTATAAAGGTCCCGATGATCCGGCTGGAGATCCCGCAGCCATTCGTGAAGGTTATATGACCGGTAATCGCGTGCTTTTATATTTTCGTAACTCAACCCAGCTGTCCGACTGGCCGAAAGTGGAGGTGTCTAAATGGCCGAATACCTATGAAGGCACAAAAATGGTTGATGGTATCGGACTCCTGATCGGCGCTCAGGTTTTTATTACGCAGGATACGATACCAGTGACCGATCCAGTGAAGCGAATATTACTAAACGCCCAGCAGAAGCTGGACACTCTCTTTTTTCTGCAGACCCATTATCGCGAGGAGATGGACCGCGATCCTACCGGTCAGATTGAATGGGGACTGTATCCTGTTTTCGGGTATTTTAATGAAAATAGCGAGTACCCCGCTATGAGCAATTTGCCTAACTCATGGCCGACCGCAGGCTGGCCTGCCAGTGGCAATGGATTGCAATGGCAGGGTGAATGGGACGGCAGATTTGGACGTGGTGTGATCAAAGCAGATTTAGAGACTTATTTCGTTGCCAATGATGCCCAGGATCAGGAATATCTTGGTCCTGAAGATCGAGTTAAATATTATCCGCGTCCCGGACGCTATATTGGAGATAAGCGCCCGTCGGTTACCGTTCAATGCGGAAAACCCTGGGGTGGTCTTGGAATAAGAGTAGAACAGCGTGGTTTTCAATGGAATAATCCTCAGGCACGGGATGCAATTTTCTGGGAATACAATATTGCCAATATCTCTAATTACGATCTTCCGGAAATGGCTTTTGGATATTGGGTGGATAATGCTATTGGTGACAATGTTGCCGGCGCCGGTGATGATGATGAGCTGGGTTTCTTTGACAGGAAAATCGATTTGGCATATTCCTGGGATATTGACGGCATCGGTCAGGGTGGCTATGCGACGGGAATAATGGGATTTGCCTATCTGGAAAGTCCGGGATTAGCCTATGATGGTATAGATAACGATGAAGATGGTTTGATTGATGAAAAGCGAGATAACCTCGCCGGAAATATTATCGGTCCCAGTGACGGGATTCAAGATTTGAGCGCTTTTCTGGAATTCTATCGCTTAAACATGGAAGATCTGCATGACCATTACGAGGGTGATGAGGATCAGGATTGGCAGGACGGTGAAGACCTGAACGGTAACGGTATTTATGATATCGGTGAGGATGCCGGTGATGATGTCGGACTGGACGGTGTCGGTCCCTCGGAATTGAATTATACCGGTCCCGATCCGGGTGAATGCAATCACAAGCCCGATTATACTGAGGATGGCTGTGAGCCTAATTTTGCCGCTACCGATGTCAGTGAATCGGACATGGTGGGCTTGACCTCTTTTCAATTGTTTCCGATTCAGCCGCACCGACCTCCTTATACCAAGTGGTTCCGCAATGATAAATCCATGTGGGAGGTCATTGGCTCGGATACGCTGATTGAGTATCTGGGTAATATTTCAAATCTTGTGGAAACCTTCGCTTCCGGACCATTTCCGCTTTATCAGGGGCGCACCGAGCGTATTTCAATGTCGGAGTTACATTCTTATGATCCGCTGGAAGGGCTGAGTTCCGATGAACACTCTGCGCCGGCGTTGTTTGAATTAAAGCGCATCGTACAGGTTATTTATGAAAAGGATTACCGTTTTGCCCAGCCGCCGAAAATGCCTACTCTGACAGCTACAGCCGGCGATGGAAAAGTTATCTTAACCTGGGATGATATTGCTGATACGAAGACCCGGGACCCTTTTGTAGAGAATGTAAACGATTTTGAAGGCTATAAACTATTCCGGGCGACCGATAAAAAGATGTCCGACGCCGAAGTGATCACCGATGGTTACGGTACCCCGATGTTTAAGAAACCGATATTTCAGTGTGATATAAAAGACGGGCGTCGCGGTTTTACGGATTTCGGATTGGTGAATGGGATGGGCTATAACCTGGGAACCGATTCCGGGATTCGGCATTATTTTATTGATACAAACGTCCAGAATGGGCGGACATATTACTATGCAATCGTAGCCTATGATTACGGCGCTCCACATATCGGGCCCGGTATTTCGCCTTCCGAAAATAATATCATTATTGAATTAGACGAGGCGGAAGAAATCAGAAATACAACGAAAAACGTCCAAATTGTGATGCCCCACCAGCGGGCGGCGGGTTATGTACCCGATGAAATCCAGATGGATTTAAACGATGATATTATCGGAACGGGAACAGTTGTTCCGGAAATTCTGGCAAAAAACAGTCTGAAATCGGGGCATCTGTATAAAGTCAGCTTTGGGATGGATACTCTTGGTATCATTGAAAAATATGATCACGGCATTTATTATACAAATAACAGCATAAAGGTTTTTGATGCCACGGATTCCGTCATTGTTTATGATGAAAATCCCAACAGGTTTTCGGGAACGAATCTTGTCTATGACGATACTCTGAATAACTGGTATATCAATACCCTCGGTACAGTCAATACCGATGTATTCGACGGTTTACGGCTGAATATTAAAATGCCCGTAAGAACAGCTGCGTTTGATTATGGAAATTCCGGCTGGAAGATCGGGAACTCGCCGATCAATGTCTCTCCTACAAAACGGGAGTCTAAATATTTTCCATGGGATTACGAGATCATATTTACCGATGATATTAGTTATACCGGACAGGGAAGCGCCTCGCGAATCCGGGATATCAACGATGTTCAGATACGGCGGAACTTACTAACCTCGGAAAGCTTTAATTTTTATGTAATTAATAAAACGTTTACCGATTCAGTCGAGGTTCTGGATATGATCGTACACGACCTGAATCAAAATGGTCGGTTTGATATATTAGCCGATAAAATCTATGTCGGGCCGCTTAACTCGGATGGTAAATGGGCCGGCGCCGTATTTGCCATTGATTTTATCGGGACATTTGGAGACAGTACTCTGCTGCCGCAACCCGGAGACGTCTATCATGTAACTTTCGACCGACCCTTTTTTAAAACAGACTCAATTGGATTTACCATAGAGTCTTATGATGTTCTGGACAAGCAGGACCTTAAATATACCATGAAAGATATTAAAGTCGTTCCTAATCCTTATGTGGCGACTAATGCTATGGAGCCGTCAGTTGCAAACTGGTATTTAAATCAGCGCCGGCGCTTATTGTTTATCAATATACCGGCTCAATGCACGATAAAAATATTTACCGTCAGTGGTATTTTGGTGGACAAAATTGAAGTAAATAACGATGCCGACAAGGGTATTGCTCACTGGGATATGCTGACCAAAGAAGGGCTGGAAATCGCTGCGGGAATGTATATATATCACGTGCAGTCCCGGTTGACTAACGATGAGAAGGTTGGCAAATTCGCCGTAATAAAATAAAGGATATTGGGATATATGATGACAGTGGGAATGAAAGGTAATAAAATGAGATTTGGAAATTTATTCAAAAGTCTGATAATATTGATGCTGTTGAGCTATACATTAAGTCCGCAATTATACGCACAAAAGCCTTACCGGGTAGGCACGACAGCAGCAAACTTTTTAGAACTGGGTATCGGTAGTGATGGGAATGCCATGGGTGAAGCTTATGTCAGTATGGTTGGCAAATTGTCTTCGATCTACTGGAATCCTGCCGGTCTGGCGTTTATGCGGCAGAATGAAGCCCTGTTTATGTATCAACCCTGGATCGTAGATATTAGCTCATCCAGCGCTGCCTTTGCATATCTGTTTCCTTCGATCGGCACGCTTGCATTTGGATTTAATCATGTAGGCTATGGCGATATGGAAGTAACCACCCTGGAATCGCAGGATGGAACGGGTGAATCTTTCAACGCTAATGATTATAATTTTACAGTTACCTATTCGAGAAAACTGGCTCAGTGGTTTGCTTTTGGAGCATCGGCTAAATATATCAGATCGCAAATCTGGCATACCAAAGCCAGTGCCATGGCAATCGACCTCGGCGTTATTGTCAATTCCGGTTTTTTCTCGGTCACCGGAAAAAAGAATGACGGTATGCGGATCGGAATGAGCATTTCAAATTATGGTACAAAAATGCGATATGATGGCATGGACTTGTTATTCCCAATTGATATTCTGCCCGATGAAGCCGGGAATTATAGCTCAGTCAAGGGACAATTTAAGCCACAAGAATGGGAACTGCCCTTGATTTTCCGGATTGGCGTATCGGTGCAGCCTATCGTTTTCAGAAATCAGCGTTTGACGCTCGCGGTTGATGCGCTTCATCCGAATAACAATGCTGAATCGGTTAACGTAGGCGTCGAATATGAAATGACGATTCCCGGGACAGGCAGTTTTAGTCTGCGGGCGGGTTATAAATCGCTTTTTATGGAGGAAACTGAATTCGGAATGACTTTCGGCGGCGGACTGCTTTTGCGGTTTATGAATAATCTGGGTTTAAAGGTTGATTATGCTTTTAAACCGGTCGGGATTCTTGGTAATACTCATTCTTATACGCTGGGAGTAATGTTTTAATTTTACTATAGAGAATGAGAAACAATCTAAATTTTAATGTGCTGGAATTGTGCTGTTGATAAATCTGCCCCCAATTAAGTTTGGGGGTAGTTGCTTACAAAATAAACCACTATTCAGCAAGGTGAAGGATTTATGAAATACAGGTTAAGGATACTGCAATATTCATTTATAGTGACAATTATCGGAATGATATTTTTTGCCGCTTGCGATAAGAAGAGAGTGCAATTACCGGAAGGAGAAATATTAGCCAGAATTGGTGATAAAACAATCAGCGTCGATGAATTCATTCGTCGTGCGGAATATACGATTCGTCCCTCTTATTGCAAACAGGATAATTATATTCATCGAAAAATAATTCTGAACTCCCTGATCGCGGAAAAACTTTTTGCGCTGGAAGCGGGAACGGATAATGAATTAGTTAAGAATGAAGAATTCCGGAATTATATCCGGGGTCGGCAGGAACAGGCTATGCGCCAATACTTTTACTACGATAGGGCCTATAATAAAGTTGAACCCGATACCGCCGAGATTAAAAGAGTTTATAAACTGGCTGGAAGAAGCTACAGAATTCAGTATCTGCGTCTGCCCGATGAAAATTCCGTCGCCACCTTTATGAAACTTCATAGACAGGATGGAATACCGTTCGATTCATTGGCGATGGATATTTTAGATGATTCAATCATACCTGAGCGTCAAATCAATTTTGATGACGATTTGAGCAGTGAGTTTTTTGATATTTTTTATTCAAAGTCCCTGGAAAAGGATCAATTGATCGGGCCGGTCAAAAATGAAGATAACAGTTTTCTGATAATGAAAGTCGCCGGCTGGAAGACCAATGTAGTTATCTCCGATGAAGAGATTAAGAAACGTTGGAATGATATTCGCGATAAGCTAAAAAATATTGCGGCAAACCAGCTATATTCCCAACAAGTCTCCGAACTGATGAAAGGGAAAAGATTGGAATTTAGCGAAGATACATTCTATCGTCTTACCGATATTCTGGCACCGCTATACCTAAAAAGTATGCAGGATAAAAAAGCGGCATTCAACCAGAAATTCTGGGGGAAAGAGGTGGAGGTCGATTTAGATACAAGCTATAGTCAGAGCATTGAATCACTTCGGCAAGAACCGCTGTTTACTCTTGATGGAATTGTGTGGACAGTCGCTGATTTTGAAAAAGCCTTACAGTCCCATCCGTTGGTTTTTCGCAAACGTCAATTCCGCAGAAAGGAATTTCCTGAACAGTTTAAGTTTGCCGTGGCGGACCTGATCCGGGATATCTATATCAATCGGGAAGCTTATAAAGCCGGTTATGATAATGTCCCTGTTGTTAGAAATTATACCAATATGTGGTATGATAACCTGTTGTCCATGCACCGGCGCAATGAGTACCTTAAACGAGCCGGATTTCAGGGGAATTTCGGGCGAGATTATATGGCGGCGATCGATGATTATCTGAATCCCTATGTGGATAGTCTTCAGCAGAAATATAGTGATCTTATAAAAATTAACACCGCTGCTTTTGAGAAAATAAAACTTACCAATATAGATATGTTTGCCTTGCAGCGGAATGTGCCCTATCCGATTGTCAGCCCGAGTTTTCCCATTTTGACAACGGATAATAAGTTGGATTACGGTAGAAAGATGATTGTTGAATAAAATAATTGTGAGTGGAATAAAATGAAAAAGATTGTCGTCCTGTTATTTCTCTTTCTTTCTATTGGAGTTAGCAAAGAATTTAAAGGTGCCGAGCTGCGGACAAAAGTCGCATACACTTATGGTCGTTTTGAAGTGAATTATAAAGCCTCCAAAGGCGCCGGACAGACGTCAACGTTTTTTACCTATCACGAATTGGGTAGCGCGAGCAAAGCCGATTGGAATGAGCTGGATATTGAGATGCTCGGACGCTATACCGACGATATTCAGTTTAATACGATTACTCCGGGACAAATTAACCACGAGCATCATCAGTGGTTAAACTTCGATCCCACAGCCGGCTTTCACACTTATGCCATTGAGTGGACCCCCGATTATGTTGCCTGGTCTATAGATGGAAGTGAGGTTTATCGACAAACAGGAGAACATGTTAGCACTCTTAATAAACCACAAAAGATCATGATGAATATCTGGCCGCCGGGCTATTCATCCTGGGTTGGGACTCTGGATAGGCGCATGCTGCCCTTCTTTGCATACTACGACTGGGTGAGTTATGCATCCTATACACCGGGTTCCGGAAATGTGGGCAGCGGAAGTAATTTTACACATCAATGGCGCGACGATTTCGATGAATGGAATACGGACCGCTGGGCTAAAGCCGCACATACCTGGAGTGGGAATAACAGTGATTTTGTGCCCGATAATTGTGTGTTCCGGGACGGTAAAATGATTCTCTGTTTAACAGATGCAGTCAGTATTGGTTATGTTGACAAAAACACTCCGTTTATGCTCTGGGCAAGATACGACTCAGATACCGTTACCGTGATGTTTTCTGAAGAGATTAGTTTAGAAAGTGCTGAAAAGGTTTCCAATTACCGTATCATCGGCGCAAGCATCACTCAGGTGCTCTTACAGCCGGATCACCGTGCGGTTAAATTAGCCGTAACCGGAATTGACCCGGAAAATACGTACAGTATTGTTGCGCTGGGAATAAAGGATATTTCGCTGACTCCAAATACTTTAATGGGGCAATCCCTGAATATCCAGATGCCGCCGAAGTGGAATTACCCGCTGAAAATCAATATTGGCGGTGATGCTTACAATGAATGGCTAAGTGATAAGAATTGGTCTGATGATAAGGATTATGGACAAATCGGTGGCGCTGAGGGTCATTTTTACGGACAATCGATTTCAGGAGCAACCGATGATATAATTTTTCAATCGGAACAGAGAGGACTCGTAAAATATCAGGTGCGCTTACCTGAAGGAAACTATAGTGTCACGCTGATGCTGGCGGAAAATTATTTTAATGAATCCGGGAAAAGGATTTTTGATATTAACGTTGAAGGAATCTATATCATCCGGAATCTGGATTTGTATGCCGAGATCGGCGCACATGCGGCATATACCATAGCTGCAAACAATATTGTTGTACAGGATGGGATTTTGGACATCCATTTTGGCAATGTCGTTGATTATAGCTTATTGAACGGACTGATTATCAATAAGTCGCCGATGGCTGTGGATGACAGAAGTTCGACAATTAGCGATGAATTTTACCTGGGGCAAAATTTCCCGAATCCCTTCAATCAGAGCACAACGATTCGTTTTGGAGTGTCTCAAGATGCAAATGTCTCGATAGCAATCTTTGATATGCGCGGCTCGGAAGTAATATCTTTGCTGAATGAAAACCTTGCTGCCGGTAGTTATGTAAAGACCTGGAATGCCCCGGTTCCCAGCGGAATATATTTTTATAAACTTGAAGCATTTTCAAAAGATAGAGCCTTTAGCGATACAAAGAGGATGGTATTACTTAAATAACCGAATAATATCACAAGGAAACAAACAGTCATGAAACTAACTTTCAAATTTTTACTCACACTTGCTTTTGTCATTACAGTAGTTTTAGGTCAACATCTCAAGGATGATGAAATTGAAGAAAAAGTTAATGAACTGCTTAACCAGATGACCTTCACCGAAAAGATCGGGCAAATGACCCAGTTCAGTGGAACGAATAAGCAGTATGAGCAGATGATCCGCGAAGGAAAAATCGGATCGTTGCTGAACGTAATCGGTGCGGAAGAGAATAATCGTCTTCAGAAAATAGCCGTGGAAGAATCTCATCTTGGAATTCCACTGGTAATTGGTCTGGATGTAATTCACGGTTATCGCACGATATTTCCGATTCCTCTGGCGGCATCGGCGAGTTGGGATACCGTATTAATTCGCAAGGCTGCTGAAATCGCCGCAAAAGAAGCTGCATCTGCCGGAATTCACTGGACCTTTGCGCCGATGGTAGATATTGCCAGAGACGCTCGCTGGGGAAGAATTGCGGAAGGCGCCGGAGAGGACCCCTTTCTCGGATCGGCAATTGCCCGTGCTCAGGTGCTTGGTTTTCAGGGAGAAGATTTAGCTGATCCATTAACTCTGCTGGCTTGCGCCAAGCACTATGTCGGTTACGGTGCGGCGGAAGGCGGCAGGGATTATAATACGGTCGATTTTTCCGAGCGAACATTACGGGAAATCTATCTGCCTCCCTTCAGAGCAGCGGTTAACGCCGGTGTGGGCACGCTTATGAGCGCTTTTAATGAAATCGGTGGCGTGCCGGCTTCCGCTAATCAATTCACCTTACGAACAATTCTTAAGGGGGAATGGGGGTTTGACGGTTTTGTTATCAGTGACTATAATTCCATTGGTGAGTTGGTTGCTCATGGTATTGCTAAAGATCAATTGGAAGCAGGAATTAAGGGATTAACTGCCGGTGTCGATATGGATATGGAAGGGCGCTGCTATACAACGGCTATGGAGGCGCTCGTCGCTGAGGGAGCGTTGTCGGAAGAGTTAATCAACGATGCCGTTCGACGGATATTACGAATTAAATTCAAGTTAGGATTGTTTGAGCATCCCTATGTAGACGAAAATTTGCAAAAAGGGTTGATCTTGCATCGTGACCACATTCAGGCGGCGTTGGATTTAGCGCGTGAATCCGTTGTTCTTTTGAAAAATGAAAAGAACACCTTGCCTTTAAACAGGAAAAAAATTAATACAATTGCGCTTATCGGACCTTTAGCGGATGATAAAGATGCACCACTCGGCACCTGGAGGTGTGAGGGCAAGCGGGAGGATGTGGTCACCGTTTACGAAGGATTGAAAAATACGTATGGTGGCGATGTAACAATAATTTACGCCAAAGGCTGCGATGTAAAAGGGAACAGCCGCTCGGGATTTAATAAAGCGCTAAAAGCTGCCCGCAAAGCCGATATTGTCGTGATGGTGATGGGTGAAAGCGCCGATATGAGTGGCGAAGCCGCCTCCCGGGCTGATCTGAATTTGCCCGGCGTTCAGGCTGAACTAATAAACGTTATCGCCGAAACAAAAAAACCAGTCGTACTGGTTTTACTGAATGGCAGACCTCTGACGCTGAGCAATGTGGAATCGAAAGTGAATGCCATTGTGGAAAGTTGGCATCTCGGAATCCGGCACGGGAATGCGGTTGCCGACGTATTAGTTGGCGACTATAATCCTTCAGGCAAGTTGACAGTGACATTTCCCCGATCTACCGGTCAGATTCCGATTTATTATAATCACAAAAATACCGGACGACCGGGTGATCCGAATAATAAATTCAGTTCAAAATATATAGATTTACCCTCTTTACCCTTATACCCTTTTGGATATGGACTCAGTTATACAAAATTTAAATATACCGGTATTAAGGTAGAAAATAATCGTCTAACCACGTCAGATGATTTATTTGTGAGTGTCAACGTAAAGAATGTGGGGAAATGCGAAGGTGTGGAAATTGTCCAACTTTATATACAGGATAAAACCGGCAGTGTTACAAGACCGGTGAAAGAGTTAAAGGGATTCCAACGGGTAGCATTAGAAGCAGGAGAACAAAAAACCGTTCAGTTTCGTGTGCCGGTTCAGAAACTGGGTTTTTATGATTTGGATATGAAATACACAGTAGAACCCGGTGATTTCAGCGTTATGATCGGCGGAAATTCTGAAGATGGATTGACAACGGCTTTTAAAGTTGTTAGTTTGGAACAGGAAGAAAAGGAGCATTGAAAAATTTGAATAGTAAAAATATCGCTTTTCTCATAAGCATTGTTGTTATTGCCGGTTGTGCTCAGAATAATGCAATCACTAAAAACGATGATGAAAACGACACTATCCCGGTTCCCGATGGCTGGGAGCTGGTCTGGAATGATGAATTTGACGGTGATACGATAGATTTTGATAAGTGGGAACATGAGGTCAATGCCCGGGGCGGAGGCAATAATGAATTGCAATATTACACCGACCGGTCACAAAATTCCCGAGTTAAAGACGGATTATTGATCATCCAGGCATTGAAAGAAACCTTTACAGGACCGGAAGGCACCCGGGAATATACATCTGCCAGACTGCGTACTAAAAACAGGGGCGATTGGAAGTACGGGCGGTTCGAGATTAAGGCTAAACTGCCCTACGGTCAGGGACTTTGGCCGGCGATCTGGATGCTGCCGACCGATTGGGTTTACGGCGGCTGGGCTGCCAGTGGCGAAATCGATATTATGGAGTTGGTTGGTAATGATCCCGCAACTGTCTACGGAACTCTGCATTACGGAGGAGCTTATCCCGACAATGTCCATACGGGAGCCTCGTATAAACTCGATTTTGGCAATTTTGCCCTGGATTTCCATGTTTTTGCATTGGAGTGGGATGCTACGGAAATACGCTGGTATGTTGACGATAGTCTCTATGAGGTCCAAAGGGAATGGTATTCACACGGTAATGACTACCCGGCGCCGTTTAATCAGCGCTTTCATTTACTGCTGAATGTGGCAGTTGGCGGAAACTGGCCCGGCAATCCCGATAATACGACATCTTTTCCGCAGAAAATGGAAGTTGACTATGTTCGCGTATACCAAAAAACAGACTAAAATGAAAACTTCCTGCTTTGGGCTTTCGGCGCTTTCTCTGGTAATCATACTTTTTTGTGTGACCTGTGATGAGAGCGACAAGTCTCAGTCCAGCGAGGCGGAAATTTATAAAAACCCAAAATATTCAATCGATGAGCGTGTGAATGATTTACTGTCACGAATGACTTTGAGTGAAAAAATCGGGCAAATGATTCAGATTGATCGTGGCTTTCTTGAGAAAGAGAGCGATATCAAAGAATATTTTATCGGCAGTATTTTGAGCGGTGGTGGTTCATCGCCTACGCCTAATGATCCCTCAGTCTGGGCGGATATGGTTGATAATTTCCAGCAACAGGCGGTTAATACACGTCTGGGAATTCCGCTGATTTACGGTATTGATGCCGTGCATGGTCACAATAATGTACACGGTACAGTCATTTTCCCCCATAATATCGGAATGGGCTGTACACGAAATCCTGAATTGGTTCAACAGGCGGCAAGAGTGACGGCGAAGGAGGTTGCCGGGACGGGAATCCATTGGACCTTTTCACCCTGTATTGCCGTGGTCAGAAATGAGCGCTGGGGCAGAACCTATGAAGGATTTGGAGAAACTCCGGAACTGGCGGAAATGATGGCAAAAGCGGCGGTCAGGGGCTATCAGGGGAATGATCTTTCCGACAATACTTCGATCTTAGCTTGCGCCAAACATTATCTCGGCGATGGCGGTACGACTGACGGTCACGATCAGGGAAACACCGAGGTTGACGAAGCCACTATGCGGCGCCTGTATCTGCCGGGCTATATTTCGGCGGTGAATGCCGGAGTCGGTTCGATCATGGCGTCTTACAACAGCTGGAACGGTGAAAAAATACACGGCAATCAATATTGGTTGACGACTGTGCTGAAAGAGGAACTGAGTTTTGAAGGTTTTCTTGTTTCCGATTGGAGCGGGATTGATCAGTTACCCGGCGATTTTGCCAGTGATATAGAGACGGCGGTGAATGCCGGTATTGATATGGTAATGTTGCCGCAGCGATACAAGGAATTTATGCTGACGACGCTTGATCTGGTGAATCAGGGTAAAATTTCGATAGAGCGGATTGACGATGCAGTCTCCAGAATATTACGGATGAAATTCGCTCTCGGACTTTTCGAAGCGTCCTTTGCCGACCGCTCGCTTACCGGCACAATCGGCTGCCAGGAACATCGAGACATTGCCCGGGAGTGTGTTCGCCAGTCACTGGTATTATTGAAAAATGAAAACGGCACATTACCGATTGCCGATAGCGTAACTCATATTCATGTGGCGGGGAAAAACGCCGATAATCTGGGCTATCAATGTGGCGGTTGGACGATTTCCTGGGATGGTGGATCCGGCGATATTACCATTGGTACTACGATTTTAGAAGCCATCCGGCAGCGTGCGGGAACAGGAGTTCAGGTGACGTTTTCCAGTGACGGTCTTGGGGCGGGGAATGCGGATGTTGCCATTGCCGTGATCGGGGAAACTCCCTATGCCGAGGGAAATGGTGATCGCAGCGATCTGAGCCTTTCAGCGCAGGATATTTCAACCGTAATTAATCTGAGGTCATTTGGTATCCCGACGATTGTCGTGCTTATTTCCGGTCGTCCGATGATTTTAGATGATATAATGCTTTACAGTGATGCAATTATCGCTGCTTGGCTGCCGGGAACAGAGGGGCAAGGCGTTGCCGATGTGTTGTTTGGCGATTTTGCACCGACCGGGAAATTATCTCACACCTGGCCGCGTAGCATGAGCCAAATACCGGTTAACTATGGTGATATTGATTACGATCCGTTGTTTGAATACGGGTTCGGGTTAACATTTCCCAAAAAATAAAAATCAGATGATGTAAAAGACAGAAATATAATGAAACGAATTATTCTTAATATCATTTTTCTGGTTGTTTTATCCTTTCAACCCGCTTTTGGTTTTTTCAAAACTCTGGGGCTGGATATTGTTGATTCCGACGGGAACAAATTTATACTGAAGGGCTACGGGCTGGGCGGCTGGCTGGTTCCCGAGGGTTATATGCTGCATGTACCGGGTTATGGTTCACCAACTTCAATACGCAATAAAATCATCGATCTTATTGGCGAGAAAGAGACCGATAAGTTTTTTGAGCTCTACCGGAAAAATTATGTTGCTGAAAAAGACATTGAGTTGATAGCCGAGTGGGGCTTCAATCATGTTCGTTTACCTTTTCATTATGAATTTTTTTCGCCAATTGATTCACCGGGAGTTTTCATTGAAGATGGTTTTGAAATCATCGACACGTTGCTGGTCTGGTGCAAGCGCAATGGTCTGTATTTGATTCTCGATATGCACTGTGCGCCCGGTGGCCAGAATGCCGGGAACATAAGTGATAGTGACGGCGAAGCCAAACTGTGGACCCATTCTGCCGATCAGGACAGGACAGCTGATATTTGGAAACGGATTGCCGAACGATATAAGAATGAAGAATGGATTATCGGTTACGATTTACTGAATGAACCGGTTTTACCGTCTGGATACGGCGGCGCAGATTTGCGAGATCTTTATATTCGGCTAACAGATGCGGTTCGTGAAGTGGATTCCAATCATATCATTTTCATTGAAGGCAACTGGTACGCAACTGATTTCAATGGATTGCCGCCTCGCTTTGACAGCAATATGGTTTGGGCATTTCACAAGTATTGGAACGAAACCGATCTGAGCTCCATTCAGCAATATCGTAATCTGCGCACTCAGACGGTGACACCTCTCTGGCTGGGTGAAACCGGTGAGAACTCCAATCCCTGGTTTTATGAGACCGTGCAGCTGATGAATCAGCAGAATATAGGTTGGAACTGGTGGGCGCATAAGAAATTCAATACGATTACCAGTCCGCTGTCGGCAGTGATTCCTTCTGAATATCACCAGATTATTGATTATTGGAAAGGCAATGCTGCCAGACCGTCGGCGGAATTTGCCCGCACGGCTTTATTTAAAATGGCTTCAAACCTCGAACTGGACAAATGCGAACTCCATTCCGATGTCATTGCCGCTATAACGGATCCGGATTTCGGGATTGCCTCCAAACCCTTTAAAGTTCATATTGTACCCGGTACGATAATGGCGGTGGATTACGACTGCGGTACGAATGGAGTTGCCTATCAGGATGTTGACTTCAAAAAGGTCTGCTGGGATGCCGACCAACCCTGGAATAAAGGGTATCAGTATCGCAATGACGGGGTGGATATAGAAAAAAGCAGTGGACTCGGCGTGAATGATTATAATATTGGCTGGATTGAAGACAATGAATGGGTCAGATATACGGTTGAAATCGTCTATACCGGGAAATATAACATAGATTTCAGCGTCGCCGGTACCTCAAGCAACGGCAGAATACAGTTGAAAGTTGACGAGCAGGTTGTGGTGAATTCGCTAATTGTACCCGACACAGGCGGCTGGCAAAGCTGGCAGAAAATAACCGGAAAAGGTGTCTATTTGCTTAAAGGGACGCATGTTATAGAAGTGCTGTTTCTGAAGGGGGGATTTAATTTTCAGAAGATGGTTTTTTCTTCTGTGGATAATTCCATTATTGAGAAGGTGACACCCTATTTATATCTCGGAAAAAATTATCCCAACCCCTTTAACGACCAGACGATAATTCCGATTGTTTTAACCAAACCGAGTGAAGTGAAACTCAACATTTTTGATCTTCAGGGGAAACTGGTGCGAAATCTTTACAGTGGTAAGATGACTCAAGGTTTAAATGAATTATTTTGGGACGGTACGGACAACACGAGTAGCCGGGTAAGCGCCGGCGTTTACTACTACCGGATCACCGTAGATACGACGAATATAAAAGTCAAACCGATGCTATATCTCAAATAGAATTAACCCCCCTACGTAACTTAATAATTTAACATCAGAAATCCTGACCTGATATTGAAAAAACAATGATTTACTTCAATGAATTCATAAAATAAAATGTCATAATCTGTGATAAACCGGGAGTTCTGATTTCAAATTTCAAATATCCCTGGTACATTCGTTCCTCATTACAGGGCAGGCAAAGTGCAAATTGCAAAATAAGGATGTGTGCTGTGAATTCTGAAGGATTATCTGATAGATTTTTAGATTATGCTGCATCGATTATTATTGCAAAAATTAGAGACAGAATAATCTGCGATAGGTCAGGAGTTCTGATGTTAGAAATTATAAGTGCTAATCAGAACACCATAATTAAAATGTCTGTTTTGTCCTCTCTATCCTCCGTTGTGAGGCAGGGATTGTAATCGCTTTAGGAAAAGTGATTTGAAATAAAAAATCCGTATAAATCTGTTTCATCCGTGTAATCCGTGTTCTATAAAATTATGAATATTCTCGAATTGTCTGGTCATCTTGATTTTGATAGTAAAATATCTTATGATATAACAGTAATCAAAAAGTCTGATGAAAATAATGAAACAACCACGATGAACCAAAAAATATTAACCCTACAACGTCATTTAGCAAATATGATACTGTATATAGTTTTTACTATCAACTGTAAATACTATATCCTGCATATTTAGGGGTGTGATAGAATGAAGTTTTTACTCAGTCAACTTACTAAAGGTTATATTGTCACACCCCCTAAATATTTATGTTACGTACTAGGGTTAATTAATTTTCTGCGAAGGCGGTAAGGAACACGCAATGGGAAAATCTACTCTGATTATTGTATTGGGTTACATCATGATTTTCGGCATGATACAAGGCGACATGTATAAAATAACAGAACGGGCTGTTGATAATGTTTCCGAAATATATGAAAATATACAACTTCGGCAATTGACAAACAGCGCTTTGGAATATATGATTTCTCTACATGTACAAAATCGGACAACCGATACTACAGTTGCCATTGCCAATTGGTTGGGAGGTAGTTTTAGCGGTAGTATGTCTTTAAGTGGTTCGGATGCCTCAACCAATACAGATACCGTTGCAGTGAGCGCCACGGGACAATTTGGGGGACTCACCTATACTGCGTCGGCAAACTTTCAAAGTGTGAATGCGATTATTCCTCAAATGCCGACAATTACATCTGCAATGGCGTTTTATGCCCCAAATGCGAGTCTTACCATGCGGGCACACTCTGGGATCAGTGGTAATGATATGAATATGGATGGAACAGCAGGACCCGGTCCGGATCTACCCGGAATTGCCGCCACAGGTGTGCTATCTCTTACCATGCAAGCTACTTCTACGATAACGGGTGCGCCTCCGTCACCAAATCCAGCCACAGCCGACGGTACCTGGGAAGATCTTCGGGATATTGCCGATTCGTACGAGCAATTTGCCCACTACAAATATACTGGTGATCAGGTAATTCCCGGGGCAACTTACGGTTCGGCAGCAGACCCGAAAATTGTATATTTTGATGCAGATTGTAAATTTACGGCCCTTACGGTTGGTTATGGTATTCTGGTTGTCCGGGGCGACCTGTTTATCACAGCCCATTTTCAGTGGTATGGACTGGTAATTGTCTCGGGAGCCAGCTCAAGTGAAGTCGATGATAATGCGCATTCTAATATATGCGGATCCTTACTCGTTGGCGCCCAAACCGCAACCGGAGCAATCAAATCACATAGCGCGGTGCAATACTCTACGGAAGCTATTAATATGGTCATAAATAATTTGATAAATACCGGCGGCGGCTCCACGACAGGGCCCAGACGCATTACCGCTATCCAGTGGTGGGAATGAACATTGTATAGAATTTTCGGGGTTAATTCTCTTTCTTCAATATCTGGTTGTTAAAATTCTGGCGACGCATTTCTAATTCTTCATGTATGTTCATCTTTTTTGATTCGATGCGTTCTGCCAGACTGGGAACAATGGAAGCCTTAACAAATATTACCAGCTCTTTTCTCACATTATCTTTAGAATTGTAACCCGTTAAATAGCGAATTCCCAATACCCACCACGGCAAATCCTTTAAAACGGGAATTCCTTTTCTCACTTCACTTTCTTCTTCGGAGAAGAGACCGGCGATTACCGTTTGTTCGCCATCTAATAATAATACGTTTGTTTCGGCAAGTTGTTTATCGATTTTTGTGCTCACCGGGTCCGGAGTAGCAGAGCTTTTCTCGGCGGATAATTTCAGGTGAATGAAGGTCATATCCTGATCTTTATATATTTTAGGAGTAACTTTCAATATTGATCCAACATCAAAAAATTGTTCAATAGTAT
>JAGHBC010000062.1 GCA_021161185.1 Fidelibacterota bacterium | reverse complement strand
TCCCGCAAGGGATTAAATGTGAATAGCATCAGGCGAAGTCTGATGAATAAAGAGTCTCCCCTAAGACAAAACACCGGAGGTGTTTAACGTGATATTGGGAACAAGAGAGATTCCGTTATACCTGTCAGGTTTAAAAGATTCCTTTACCCCGGATGCGATTATTTGAATAAACCTGACAGGTATACTATTTCCTTTAAAAATATCGTATAGTAAATACCGGTAAATCTCTTCAAAATGGTTGCATCTGCAACCATTTTGCATTATATTTGTGGGCAAATTTGATGAGATGAAGGGAAAAATAATGAAAAGTAATAAGTATATATTGGCTGATGAAAGAGTCGGCAGATTATTAGTAAAACTATCGATGCCAGCAATGCTGGCGATGTTTGTTACGGCGCTTTATAACGTTGTAGATACGATATATATCGGACGCGGCGTAGGTCCGTTGGCGATTGCCGGCATTACAATCGTTTTCCCGATTCAAATGGTAGTCATGGCGATCGCGATGATGCTTGGAATTGGCAGCGCTTCAATCATCTCCCGGGCGCTGGGCGCCGGTGATTACGAAAAAGCCAATAAAACACTCGGAAATATCATCGTATTAGTGACCGGTTTTGGCTTGCTCATGGCAATTCTGGGGAATATTTTTCTGGATGATCTTTTACGAATTTTCGGGGCTAGTGGAAACATCTTGCCATTTGCCCGGGATTATGCCTCTATTATTCTTTACGGAACGGTTTTTCACGCTTTTGCTATGGCAAGCAACAATATCGTGCGCTCAGAGGGTCGCGCCAAAATAGCCATGATAAGCATGTTAATCTCGGCAATTTTGAATATTATTCTTGATCCGATATTTATTTTTGGTCTAAAAATGGGAGTGCACGGGGCGGCTTTGGCTACAGTTATTTCCCAAATTGTAACGGTAATATATCTGGTGTATTACTTTTTTACCGGCAAAAGCAGCCTGAAAATTCGGGTTGGAGACTTACGCCTTGATAGAAGTATTATTTTGGAATCCTCCGCAATTGGCTCGGCGTCGTTTTTTAGGCAGATTTCCAGTAGTATTCTAATTATCATTATGAACAATACCCTGAAGGTTTATGGCGGCGGTTTATCCATAGCAGCATATGGAATTATACATCGTTTGCTGATGTTTGTGTCGATGCTGATTTTCGGAATTGCTCAGGGATTACAACCGATAATCGGCTTCAACTACGGAGCCAAACGATTTGATAAAGTCAGGCAGAGTCTGACATTGGCAATCAGGGCAGCTACTATTATGGGGCTATGTGGGACCCTGATTTTAATCATCTTTACCCGACCCCTGTTAACAATATTTACCAACAACCGGGAACTGCTTGACATTGGCAGTAACGCACTGCGTATTTATGTTCTCGCCTTCCCATTATTCGGATTTCAGGTCATCGGTTCTACTCTTTTCCAGGCTCTTGGTAAAGCCAAACAGGCGTTAGGATTGACGGTCGGTAAACAACTTTTTGTTGTAATAATGGTCTTGATTTTACCCCGATTATTCCAACTGAATGGCGTCTGGTTAACATTTCCGATAACAGATGTTGTGTTTTTCTTTGTGACTCTGGCTTTTTATCTGCCTCAGATGCGCGAGTTGGACACTAAGATGGCAAAGGTATAGGAGCAGAAGAATTATGCGGGAACATCATGAATCAATCGGTCGCTATCTTTCTTGTCTTTATCGACATACCCAGATGTATTTTGATCGGCAGCTGTGCGATTACGGTTTGGGCTACGGATCGCTTTCTTTTCTGGTGATTTTATTCCGCAACGACGGTATTCACCAGGAAGAATTGAGCCGGATTTTAAATATTGACAAAGCCACAACCGCCCGCGCCATCGGCAAACTTATCACTAGGGGATATCTGCGCCGGGAACCGGATATTCACGATCGCCGGGCATCTTTCATTTATCTGACTCCGCAGGGGGTTAGCCTTAAACCGGAGTTAGAACGGATATCGCGACAGTGGTCTGAGCAACTTACCGCCGGATTTTCAGATAAGGAGCGGACGCAGGTATATCGGCTATTGGATAAAATGAGCCGGAACACGGTAACATTTCGCACAAAATATTTTAATAAATAACTCTTCCGTCTACTCTTATTCGGGACATTTCTGTCTTACTGTTGAATTTATTTTTGCCTGAGTAATTCCGCATAAATATTTTTGTTGGAAATAATTTTAAAATAGTGTATTATTCCGCGCTTTTTTTTAACTCTGTGTTTTGCAATCGCAAAATACCGGAGTTACGGCGTTGTAGGAACCATTTATAGGAGGATTTATGCGATATGAAAAGAGAAATCAAAGGTTACGGCCCACATTTAATGCTGGATTTGAATAACTGCGATTCGGAGATTCTTAACGATCTTGACGAGTGTTATCAATTTCTCAATGACATTCCCGAAAAGATCGGCATGACTAAAATCACCCGGCCCTATGTTTTCCGTTATGAAGGTTCATGTGAAAACGACGATGGGATCACGGGTGTTGTTATAATTGCCGAAAGTCACATTTCGCTCCACACTTATCCCATGAAAAATTTTGTCTTTGTCGACCTGTTTTCATGTAAACCTTTCGATGTTGAAGGGGCGAAAAACTACGTTATTGCCTATTTTAAGTCGAAGGCGCCCAAGGTACATCTACAAATCCGGGGCGAAGAGTTTCCCGACACCGTAGTAATAAACCCTTGACCATGAAAAGCCAAAACAAATTGCAAAACCCGGGAGCCTTCGGTGCCCTGAAGGCTCCGGATTGCACCTACGGCAGAGCGAAAGTCGCTATTTTGCCGATTCCCTATGACGGAACATCTACCTGGGTAAAAGGCGCCGACAAAGGTCCGGAAGCTTTATTAGCAGCCTCCGGTAATATGGAACTATACGATATTGAAACCGATAGCGAAGTCTATCAAAGGGGAATTGTTACCCTTAATCCTCTCGAGTGTCCGGTGGAACCGGAAGAGATGGTTAATATGGTTCAACAAACCGCCGAATCTGTATTACAAGACGATAAGTTACTAATTGGAATCGGTGGAGAACATTCCGTTACCACCGGTCTAATCAGGGCGGCGGTGCAAAAGCACTGTAATATTTCTGTTCTGCAGTTGGATGCTCATGCGGATTTACGAAATGAATATGACGGGAGTCCCTTTAATCACGCCTGTGTGATGGCAAGAGCAAAAGAAATTTGCCCAATCGTGCAGGTTGGCATCCGCAGTATGGACAGCTCCGAAAAAGAATGTCTGGACACCCACCGGGTTTTGTATGCCCATCAGTGGTTTACCCATTCCAATCCGGTTGAGTGGATTATTCCCCGGTTGACAGAGAAAGTCTATATTACCATTGATCTGGATGTCTTTGATCCGGCGATTATGCCCTCGACCGGAACGCCCGAACCGGGAGGGCTGTGGTGGAATGATGTCATGAAAATTATCAGGGGAGTCGCTTTCCGTAAAAATATTATCGGGATGGACGTTGTTGAACTTTGTCCCAATCCCTCCGATAAAGCCCCGGATTTCCTGGCGGCAAAATTAATTTACCGGTCGTTGAGTATGATATTTGCAAAGGAGAAGATACAATGAAAAAGCAAGACTATTTAAAAGAGGTTATTCAACATATCGACATTAAGTCCTTTGACGCCCGCCCGATTATCGACGCCTATAAAAACATGGCTTTTCAGGCCCGCAACTTGGCCGTGGCGGCGGATATTTACAACCGGATGCTCAAGGACAAAGACTGTAATGTCATCCTGACTCTGGCAGGCTCGCTCTTCAGTGCCGGATTGAAGAACATCGTTGCCGATATGATCGAGAATAATATGGTGGACGCCATTGTCTCAACCGGAGCGGTGATCGTGGATCAGGATTTCTTCGAAGCCCTTGGGTACAAACATTATATCGGAACTCCCTTTGTGAATGACGCCGATTTGCGGGAACTGATGATCGACCGGATTTATGACACCTATATCGATGAAGAAGAACTGCGGATTTGCGATATGACAATTGGTGAAATTGCCGATAGTCTGGAACCACACCCCTATTCTTCCCGTGAATTCATCTTTGAAATGGGTAAATACCTTGATAAAAAAGGTCTTAAAACCGAAAAATCGGTGGTCTATTCCGCTTATAAAAAAGGTGTCCCGATTTTTGTGCCGGCTTTTTCCGACTGCTCCGCCGGTTTCGGTCTGGTCCATCATCAATGGCATAATAAAGAACGCCATGTCAGTATCGACTCTGTCCGTGATTTTCTGGAACTGACCCGGATAAAAATTGCCGGCAAGGAAACCGGAATTTTCATGGTCGGCGGCGGTGTGCCCAAAAACTTCACCCAGGATATCGTCGTTTCTACCGAAGTGCTGGAGATTGAAAAACCGATGCATAAGTACGCGATTCAATTGACAGTTGCCGATGAACGCGACGGCGCGCTTTCCGGTTCCACACTGAAAGAAGCCAGTTCCTGGGGCAAAGTGGATACAACCTTTGAGCAGATGGTTTACGGCGAGGCAACCGTGAGTATGCCGCTCTTAGTCAGTGACGCCTATCATCGGGGTTACTGGAAAAAGCGGAAGCCCGCCAATTTTCAGTCATTGTTTCAGAAATAATATAAATTCAAATTAATACTTAAAATCGCCGGATGGTGTAAACCATGCGGCTTTTTTCGACAAGAAAAAAAGTAAAGGAGCTATTTTTCAGAAACGATCAGAAGGACTATTATTCAATAACCAAATTAGATTCAGAACTCCTGACCTATCGCAGATTATTCTGTCTCTAATTTTTGCAATAATAATAATCGATGCAGCATAATCTAAAAATCTATCAGATAATCCTTCAGAATTCACAGCACACATCCATATTTTGCAATTTGCACTTTGCCTGCCCTGTAATGAGGAACGAATGTACCAGGGATATTTGAAATTTGAAATCAGAACTCCCGGTTTATCACAGATTATGACATTTTATTTTACGAATTCATTGAAGTAAATCACTGTTTTTTCAATATCAGGTCAGGAATTCTGAAACTTAACCGATAAATTTATCACTAACAGGCGGTAATTTTTGAATAATTGCCGCCTTTATTTTTTTACTTAGATCACTGCTAATCTGCAGAATTAATAAGTTGGTGATCGTTTTGACTGAAGCGGGAAAATTCATGGCGTCTTTTTCGGTGGTGATTAAATAATCACATCCCTTTTCGACCGATTCCCGGACCAGACTATCCACATCACCTTCAGAATATTTGTGGTGATCGGGAAAAATATTTTCTGTGATGGACGCCGGATTTAAATATCCGATCGTATTGAAGAATTGAACCGGATTTCCCAGACCACAAAAGCCGAGAACTTTTTTATTGCGAATCATCTCCGGCGCTATCTCTTCACCGGAATTGTAATGAATAATTTTTCCGATGGAAAGAGGCAGGACATCTATAAAAAGATCGGGTTGTTTCTTTTGAAAGAAAGACCTGATCGGATCAGAAATTTCAGCGCTGCGCGTGATCAGTAAAATATCGGCGCGTCGCAGCCCCCGCCATGATTCCCGTAGCCTGCCCGCCGGAATAACGGCTGCTTTTGCGGGATTACTATAGCTGTCCCATAATACAATATCAATATTCCGGGCGAGTGCGCGGTGCTGAAATGCATCATCGGCAATTAACACATTACAGTGGTATTTTTTGATAGCGCTCCGGGCAGCTTCAACCCGGTTGGCATCGGCAATAACAACAATGTTTCCGGATTTACAAGCAATAAGATACGGTTCATCACCGGCATCAGAGGGTGACGCCAGAACCGCTTTACCGTCCTTGACAACAACCTGCCCCTTACTTTTTCGCCGATAACCCCGTGTAACTACACCGACTTTAAAGCCCTTTGATTCCAGAAAAGAGGACAATGCAATGACAAGGGGGGTTTTTCCGGTGCCGCCCAGCGTGATATTACCTACGGCAATCACCGGTATCGGCAGTTTGGTAATTTTTAGAATAGAATGATCATACAGGAAATTTCGGAGATCCATAATTAATCTGTATATCTGAGATAACGGCCATAACAAAAAAGATATATAACGGAACCAATGGAACATGTTGTTTTATTATTTTTCTTTGATGTGATTAAGAATAATTTTGGCGGCGCGCTCGGATGCACCGGGTTTTCCGAGTCGATGCGTAACATCTGTTAAGAAATCGATACTGTTTTTACGTTGTTTTTTACTGGTGAGAATTAGTTCCGCCTGACCGGCAATTTTTACAGGAGAAGCGTCGTGTTGGATAAGTTCGCAAATCCCCTTTTTATTGGCAATTAAATTGGCAATTGTGATAAAAGGCACTTTGACCAGTAATCTTCCCAAATAGTAGGAAAGTGGAGAGAGCCGATAAATCACGACCATGGGGGTTTGGAACAGTGTTGCTTCGAGGGTGGCGGTACCCGATGACATAATAAGCAAATCCGATTTCCTCATGATCTGATAATTGCTATTTTTGATCCAATAAAGCCAATCTAAATTATATTTTTCGCGATAGCCACTCAGATCGATTCCGGGGGCAATTGAGACCGCCACCGCCATTTTTGGAAATTTCATCTTTAGAATCTGCACGGCTGCAATCATAACCGGGAGGTGGCGTTCAATTTCCTGTTGTCTGCTGCCGGGGAAAAGACCGATGATCATAGATGCGCCGGGAAGGGCTATTGGGCTGGTGTCAATACTGTCTTTTTCAATATTAGCGAGCTGGTCCAGCAGCGGATGACCGACAAATTGAGCATTTACGCCATGTTTCCGAAACCACTCCTCTTCAAAAGGCAGGATACAGAGCACTTCGCTGATATATTTTTTTATTGTTTTTACGCGTGACTGATGCCAGGCCCAGACCTGAGGACTAATATAATAAATAACGGGAATATTCCTTTTTGAAGCGGCTTTGGCTAATCTCAGGTTAAATCCGGGATAATCAATTACCACTACCAAATCGGGTTGAATTTGATCTATGTGTTGCAGAGTATCTTTCCAGAGCCTGCGGATAAAAGGAAAGTGCTTAACGACTTCGGTGAGGCCCATAAAAGAGGTTTCCCGAATGTGATAAAGTAAGCTGGCGCCCGCCCTGGACATATTATCGCCCCCAATGGCGCTGACGGCTACTTCGGGATCGGCTTTTTTAATTGCGGCAATGAGATTGCCACCGTGGATATCGCCGGAAAGCTCTCCGGCTGAAATAAATATTTTTTTAGATGACATGTAGCCTATTGATTAAAATTTCTTTTAACAATATGATTGTTAGAAAAGTTGTCTGATTGATCAGAGGGAATCTTTCAGCCCTGAAGGCCCTACTCCAGGGAACCTTATTGATGGTTTTATTCGGCTGCCAGGATGTAAAACGGGAGAACAGCCGGG
Source organism: Fidelibacterota bacterium (assembly GCA_021161185.1). GTDB lineage: Bacteria > Fidelibacterota > UBA2242 > UBA2242 > UBA2242 > DPVY01. The sequence continues at coordinate 17,082 of JAGHBC010000062.1, read as the reverse complement.
GAACATTTTCTTTATATTTCTTGTAATCATCACCGAAGATATCAATAAGAGTATTTTCTTCAAGGGAAATAATCAATCCGTCAATGTCCATTATTGCATGTTCTTCAATGTTGACTTAATTTGCTGTTCGATTTTGAGCGCGATTTCCAGCGCTTTTTTCCCGTCCTCGCCACTGACAGGTGGCGGAGCACCGGTCTCGATGGCATGTGTAAATGCCCGCAGCTCTTCAAGCATGGCATTGGATTTATCGGTATTAACCTGTTTGTATGTAATAACCCTCTTTCGATCGGAAGCAGTTGCCAATTCGGCAATTTGAATTGATCTCTCCGGAAGTTCGCTAAGGCCTTCTGAAAGAGAATAAATTTCAGTCCGGTTTTTCAGAAAATCGACGGAAATATAAGCGCTTTTTTGAAATATTCTGATTTTCCGCATCTGTTTATTGGAAATCCGACTGGCAGTGATATTGGCAACACATCCGTTAGTGAATTTAATCCGGGCGTTGGCAATGTCGATGGTATCGGTAAGAACCGGAGCGCCGGCGGCGTCAATCTGCTCAACATCGGATTTGACGAGCGCCAGGATAATGTCGATATCGTGAATCATCAAATCGAGAATTACAGCCACGTCGGTGCCCCTGGGATTAAAGGGCGAAATACGATGGGATTCAATGAAAAGTGGATCGATAGGAATATTCTTAAGCCCTGACAGAGCCGGATTAAAGCGTTCAATATGACCGACCTGCAGCACCAAATTTTTCCGGTGGGCATGATCGATAACGTCATTGGCTTCAGCGATAGTCTGCATAAAAGGTTTTTCACAAAAAACATGAATATTCTTCCGGAGAGCGGCTTTGGCTACATCGTAGTGGTATGACGTCGGGACAACAATTGAAACAGCATCACAGCGGTCTAACAGTTTATCCAAAGAGTCGTAAGGCGTCGTCTGGAATTCCTGCGCTATCTGTTCGCTGCGTTTTGTGTCGACGTCGTAAAAACCGAGCAGATCCACATTTTTCAGGGCTTGCAGGTTTTTAATGTGCCATCTGCCCAGATGTCCGGCACCGATCACACCCATTTTTAGCATTTTAACCTCATTTTTGTTGTGAAATATAATCCCAAAACCGCAATATTAAAAATAATATCCATTGCGGTACCCAGGCACTGCCAACCTGAATTATTCATTGCCACCAAGGCACAAAGTGATGTTTAATATGAAATAAAGATGAAACGGTAAGGTATAAATTTTGATTTGTTTCGTATATTTTAATATCTGCATTTTATTAATTTTTAGATACTTTTTCCCACCTCGTCTGACGCTATTCACATTCAATCCCTTGCGGGATTAGCTGCTGTCTTCTTCTTTAGTTCCGTCGGGTCCTCAGACCTGACGGTATGATGGAGAATTGCGATAAATGCGTCAGGAGTGAGCTCCTGACACAACTGAAATATATGTTACAAAGCCGGGGCTTTGTAACGATAAGATAAGGTTTAGTCGCTCGGCTGTGTCTCCGCAGAAGCGGAGACACAAGTACAGAACTGAATAATGAACATTGATTAACGATTTATGATTTTAGAAGTTTATAAAATCGCCTGAAGTTAAAATCTCCAACTAATAGATTGAAAATCGATATTTAAATTACTACTAACACAACTCTGGCTACGGGGTTACACTCCGTAGCCTCTGCGAATACGTTCCGGAGCAGAGCCCGAAACGAAATTACCCACTCTAAATGCGAAGGAACCTAAAAATAATTTCTTAGCCCGATGAAAACAGCCTATTTCTTTGACAATCCCCGGCAAATTTCGTATTTTCCCCCCTGTTAGAAAAAGAAGTGAAAATGATCCGATATTTAAAAAAACCCAATAAGGTTGTTGCTAACCGCAGAAAAGATGAAAAGAGATTGCTGGTTGCATTTATCGGCATAATCTGTCTGTTAGCGGTGATCCTTATATATTTTTATCCCAAATCGGCTCCGTCAAAGAGCGTTATGTACCGGGAAGGACGTGCTTTTATCAAAACAACGGTACGCCATTCCCTGGCGAGGATGGGTCTCAAAGAGATAAATCTGGCGAATGATAATCCAAAAGAACTCATTCTGGCTTTTGAAATACCGCAGCAGATGAGCAATGATCAGGTTATTGAAACGATAAAACCCATCATTCAGCGGAAAGGTTGTGTTATCCGATCCGTAAACCGGTTTACTCAGGCGCGTGGCTTTGCAGTTGTTATCGATTATTACAATCAGCCTATTGGAACCATATCATTTTTAAAAGGACGGAATTTAGAAGAATATCAGATTCTCAAGGGAGAATTACGGCGAAAACCCAAACTGGCAATTATTATTGATGATTTTGGATACGGCAACAATGCGGTTATCAAAGAGTTTATCCAATTTAATACAAAACTGACAATATCGGTAATTCCCGGACACCGCTATTCGCGTTGGACGTCATCTGAGGGCAAGAAAAACGGGAAAGAGATTATTGTGCATATGCCCATGCAACCCGAACGCTCCGAGTACGGCACCGGCGAGGATCAATACCTGATCCGTCAAACTATGCGGTCTTTCGAGATTGAGCAGCGTATTGCCGCGGCGCTTATGGAATTGCCTGAAGCTGTGGGGATGAGCAATCATATGGGATCTCTGGCAACGACTGACGCCGACGTAATGGGAGCGGTCATAAGCAGCCTGAAAAAAAGGGGACTCTATTTTATCGATAGCTTGACTTCTCCCCGCAGTGTCGCCTATGAGGTTGCCAGGGTCCAGGGAATTCCTGCCGGCATTCGTTCGGTATTTCTTGATAATAATCGCGATAAGAGCGAAATTCAGGCGCAGTTTAAAAAGGCAATAGCAATTGCCAGGCGGCGAGGCTCTGCAATTGCTATCGGGCATGTCCATTTGGAAACGCTGCAGGTATTAAGACAATTAATCGAGGCGGGTCAATTTGAAGGAATTATGCTCTGCTTTGCCTCGGAAATTGTTTCGTGAAAGGAATAAACAACGATGCCGAACCTTGAAGTAAATTTTGACTCCTTTATTGCATTGGGAAAAATAGCGAATTCGCCGATAACCAATCCATTGAATTTGCTCAATTTTGTTGAATCCGTTGGCGCCGCCGGTATCAGTTTCACCTTCGGACCTGAAATTGGACAGCTGAACAATCTGGCATTGTTGCGCTCGATAAGCAGTTGCCGGATCAATATCCGGGTTCCGGTTAATATGCAATCTCTCCAAAAAGCGATTCTGTTGCAACCGGACATCATCACCCTCGTTGATCCGGAATCGGATAACTGCGCCGTTCAAATTCCCTCTAAAATGATAAAAGAGTTGGTCGGTACTCTTATAAGCACTGAAAATATGGGGGTCGCCGTTCGATTAAAACCCGATGTTAAGCAATTAAAAGAAGCCTATCAACTTGGCGTCGATGAAATCGAAATTGCTACGGATGAACTGGCACGTCACGATCAGCAAATCCCTTTTTTAAAATGTCTCGAAAAAATAACCCATACAATCCATGTCGGAAGCCGTAATAATTTGCGGATTTCGGTGGGTGGACAATTAAACCGGCGCTTGATTAAATCTCTGAATGAGGTAATTGACGTCGAGTTTATTTCCGTAGGTAAAGCGCTTCTGTCCCAATCTCTAATGTGGGGCTTTGAGGCGGCTTTAAAAGAATTAATTGAAATCATTGAGATAAGATAAAGGAGAAAAATAATATGATTTTAGTGTCGAAGCTATATCGGGGAGATATTGTTGAAAGCTTCCATATAGGTTATGCTGTTGCCGTTGATGAAAACGGTGAATCTTTCTTTTCCGCCGGTGATCCGGAATACCCGGTTTTCATCCGGTCAGCGGCAAAACCCTTTCAGGCAGCTGCTTTGCTTGAATCCGGAGCCGTTGAAAAATTTAAACTTAAAGATGAAGAAATTGCCATCCTGTGTGCCAGCCACAACGGCGAATCTTATCAAGCCGAGATCGTCGCCGGTTTGTTAAAAAAGATCGGCATGAATATCGAAGATCTGTTGTGTGGTATTCATCCGCCCCTTGATCACACGAGCTATGAACAGCTGATTCTTCAGGGGCGACGTGCGACAGCGTTGCACAATAATTGTTCCGGAGAACACGCCGGAATGTTGGCTGTTGCAAAAGCGTTGGATGTTGTTACCGGCAATTATACCGATATTGAACACCCGGTACAGCAGCGTATTTACGAGAAGATAAAACATTATGCCGAAAAAGAGAAGGTGCCGGTGGCAACCGACAACTGCAGCGCGCCGACCTTTTTCTTACCCCTGTATAATCTGGCGCTAATATATCGCAAATTGGCGCAAGGATCGGATGAGTATCTCCAGAAAATTTTCCAGGTGATGGCCCGACACCCGAAACATATTGGTGGCAAAGGACGTTTTGATACGGATTTCATCACCACCCTCGGTGGGCGGGCTGTGTCGAAAATCGGCTCCGAGGGCGTCCGTGGGATCGGTATCCGAACGGAAGCGGGCAAACATGTTGGCGTTGCAATCAAGGTATTAGGTGATAATTTGAAGTCCCTCGATTCAATGTCTGTAGCGATGTTGAAGCACCTGAGGCTGCTCGATGAAGAAGCTCTGCTTAAACTTGAAAAATATTATAACCCGGTACTGAAAAGTTATTCCGATAAAAACATCGGTCGTATCGAAACAGAAATTAGTATCGAAGAACAGAACTAAATCCGGCGGGAATCGGGCTGAATGATTAAAACGATATTTTTCGATCTGGGCAATGTGCTTGTTCACGTTGATAAAGATTTGGCGATCCGGGAAATAGCAAATTTGCCGGGGCTTGATCTGGACAGGGTCATGCAAATCGCAGCTTCAAACATAGAAACGGCATTTGAAAAGGGACTGTTTTCAATAGAGGGCTATATTGACGAACTACAGCAACGATATAATGTTTTGCATGGCATTACAGTCGAGCAATTGGTAACGATCTGGCAAAAACCCTTTGCAATAAATCAACCGGTTTGGGAGCTGGTGCCGACGCTAAAACGGCAAGCTGCTGTGATTCTCCTGTCCAATACCAACGAGCTGCATATCAGAGCCATTGAAGCTAAATATTCACTTTTAAAAGAACTGGATAACGCCGTTTTGTCTTTCCGGGTCGGAGCTCGCAAACCGGAAGAGCAGATTTACAGGGAAGCCCTGCAAATTGCCGCAGCAGATCCCGATGAGTGTCTTTTTATCGATGATTTACCGGAAAATGTTGCCGTTGCTCAGCAGCTGGGAATTCATTCACACCGCTTTGAAACCGTAGAAGGACTGGAAACTTTCCTGACGGATTTTGGATTTTACATAAATTGAGACAAATTTCCAATACGGGAAAGATGATGGGTCAGAATTACAAAGGGTGTTTCTACCGTTTTATCTATCAGAAAAATCAACGCTGTCTTGGAGAGGGTATTTTATATGGAAAGTTATGGCTGGATTTCAATTCTGCCACCGCTTTTAGCGATCATACTGGCAATTAAGACCAAACAGGTGTATCCGTCGCTATTTCTCGGTATCTGGCTGGGTTGGACTGCCATAAACGGCTGGAATCCATTACTGGGACTACAGGAAACCCTGGAAGCAACAATCAACATCTTTAAAGATTCCAGCAATACAAAGGTAATTATATTCAGCATGATGGTCGGTGCGCTCATTGTTTTAATGCAACATTCCGGCGGCGTGCAGGGATTTATTAACTGGATTGGAGAAAAAGGGCTTGTCGGAAACCGGCGGAATGCCAGTCTGCTGCTCTGGATCATTGGGGTTTTGATTTTTATTGAAAGCAATATGATAAACCTGGTGATCGGATCAATTGGCAGACCGCTATTCGATAAATTCAAAGCGCCCAGGGAAAAGCTGGCCTATTTAGCGCATTCCACCTCGGCTCCGGTTTGCATAATGATTCCATTTAACGGCTGGGGTGCAGTATTAACCGGTCTGCTGCTTGCCCAACAAATAGAAAACCCGTTTTTTGTGGTATTGCGGGCGGTGCCTACTAATTTTTATGCTATCTTTACAATTTTACTGGTGTTGGTTGTAATCATCAGCGGTAAAGATTACGGTCCCATGGCAAAAGCTGAAAAACGTGCCCGCGAAACCGGTAAACTTGTTCGCGACGGCGCCCAATTATTAGTATCGGAAGAGACAATCGCCATGCCGGTAAAAAAAGGTGTGACACCCCGCCCGGTGAATATGATTGCTCCCCTTATTGCCATGGTAATGATGGTGCCTTTGGGTTTATTTATCACGGGAAATGGAAATATTTCGCAGGGCTCCGGATCGACAGCGGTGTTTTGGGCGGTATTGATGGGAATTTTTGTCGCCGCTCTATTATGCAAGATTCAGCGAATATTTACAGTGAGAGAAATTCTCGATTTGGTGATGAAAGGCATGGGAGGATTGATCCCGATGGGATTGTTGATGGTGTTTGCCTTTACGTTAGGGGCAACCTGTAAGACAATGGGGACCGGCCCCTATGTTGCGAATCTGGCATCGGCGACTATTCACCCGGCTTTTATTATTCCTCTGATTTTTCTGATTTCCTGTTTTATTTCCTTTGCCACGGGCACATCCTGGGGCACTTTTGCAATTATGATTCCCATTGCGGTACCCCTGGCATTAAACATGGGGCTAAATCTGCCGCTTATGGTCAGCGCGGTTATGGGGGGCGGAGTATTCGGCGATCACTGCTCGCCAATATCCGATACCACCATGATTGCCTCTATGGCGTCGGCTTGTGACCATATTGATCACGTGAATACTCAGCTGCCTTATGCGCTGACTTCCGCTGGGCTGGCGCTGGTTTTTTATCTGATAATAGGATTGATCGGTTAGATTTATGCAGACTATTGAGGCGATTGTTTTTGATTTTGACGGGGTGATTGTTGATACCGAACCGCTGTATGAAATTGCCGAGAAACGGCTATTTGCCGACTATGGCATTATCGTCCCCGATAAAGATTGGAAAATATTTAAGGGCTCTTCCGAAGCGGACTTTTACCACCTTATCAAAGAACGATATAACATCACGGCTTCGGAAGCCGAATTACGCCGAAAAGGGCGTCAATTTCTATTGGAAGCCTTTTCGGGTGGAATCGATTATTTGCCGGGTTATGCAGAATTTGTCAAAAAAATTGATGGAACCGTTAAAACGGGGCTGGTTACCGCAACATCCGGAAAAGTTCTGGCGTGGATTTTCCAAGCTACGTCCATCCGGAATTCCTTTAAGTATATCGTGACTGCGGAAGATGTTAAGAGATCGAAACCACATCCTGAACCCTATCACAAAATGTTTGACATGCTGAACGTTGTTCCCTCCAAAACAATCGTAATTGAAGATTCGATTAACGGTATCAGATCGGCTAAGGCAGCCGGTGCGATTACCATTGGATTATGCAGCAGCTTTTCTGCAAGAGATCTGGATTTAGCCGATTATGCTGCCAAAGATTATTCAGAAATAGAAAACATTGTTTTTTCGATTCTGAAAAAAGGAATCAACCGTAAATAGTTCTTGCATTTATGGCTGAATAAAAAGATATTATCGACCGCTTGGATGTTATTTTAAAATGTTAATTTTCATAATGATATTACTGCGTAACTTTTCAACTGATATTTTTTTAATCCAACTAAAACCGCCCGGTTTAAAATATTCGATTTTGCAACATATTTCTTTAACCAAGATCATGATATGGCTTATTTTCATGATCGTGAACCTTTTAATAAAAGAATAGAGTACTCATGACGAAATCAAAGAATTGGACAAAATTTCTACGGGTTGATCCCACGTCCATATTATTGCATAAAGCGCCCCTGCCGATTCGGTTAAAGACCGCCCAACTATTTTTTCCGGAAAATGAAAATCTCATATTTTCGCTAAAAAACGAAATGAGGAGCTATAAACCGCTGGAACGGTTATTGAGCACCCAAAAGCCTGATGGTTTCTGGGAAACAAGCAAAAAATACAAGATTGAAGAACGCAACCGGGCAATATCCTTTCTGTGGCAGCTTGAGAATATGACCCAACTACTGGATTATGATTGCACCAGAGAATTACCAGCCGTCCAAAAGGGGATTATTGCTCTCGTTAAAACCCAGAAGGCCGATGGTAAATTTCCGCTATTGCTCCATCACCATGCGTATACGCTGTGGCTGCTTGCCCGGTATGAACTGATTGGCAATCCCTTTGTTGAAAAGGGCTATCGTTGGCTTGCGAAACGCCAGAGAGATGACGGCGGCTGGTTGTCACCGTCTATAGTACCTTCCGGAGTATCAATAAAGACGACCAAAAGCGGGGTCTGGACCACACTGTTTGCCTTTCAGGCTTTTAGTGTTCATAGCCGTTTAAAGAACTCTGAAGTTTGCCGGAAGGCGGCAAGTTTTGTCTTGGAAAACTATCTCGTAAAAAGCCATACAACCCTTTTTCCCGAAGCCAATGCCTGGGATTACCTCTATACCGATTATACCGACAACGGTTTGTTTCGTGGAGGTACATTAAGATTTATCGAAGCCCTGGCGCCATTTGCCGAATATCATGAACATCCCAATTTTAAGAAAGCTGTTAAGTGGCTGATGGATTTGCAACTTCCTTCCGGCTTGCTGCCAGCCCTGCCGGGAAAATCCAAGGATGGTGATTTTGCTGTAACCTTTCGGTTTCTGAAAGCTCTGAATGAAATGGAACGAGCCGAATCATAATTAAAACTATTGACGGGCTGTCCAAAATATCAATAGAAAAAAACGTTAGCGAACAGGAGTAAATGATGACAGAAAATATAAAAGATAATGTTATTAATTCGATCTCGGGAGTGCCGGAAATCTTACCGATAATGCCTTTGCGGAATACCGTGCTGTTTCCTCAACAGGTTATTCCGATTTATGTAGGTCGGGAACGCTCCCTGAAGCTGATTGAAGATCTACCGGAAACCAGGCGCAGAATCGTGGTAGTCGCTCAAAGAGACGGCTCCGTGGAATTGCCCGACAAAGAAGATTTGTATGAATGGGGTACAATTGCCCAGGTTCTGAAGGTCTTTAATATGCCCGACGGCAGCAAAAGCGCAATCGTCCAGGGGCTGGAAAGAGCCCGAATTCAATCCTATATTCAGCACGAACCTTATTTTAAAGGCGCTGTATTGAAAGTTCAGGAAGCTTATGAACCCGGTATCGAAATCGATGCGCTGGTGGCAAACCTTCGTCAGCTTTATATTAAATTAATCAAAGTGGCACCTTATCTGACGGAAGAGCATACCAACATTTTATCCAATATTCAACATCCCGGACGCCTGGTTGACCGGGCTATGCACCTGGTTAACGTTCCGGTAGCGGAAAAACAGGAAATCCTGGAACAGTTGAACGTAAAAGTACGCCTGGAAAGAGCTACGATAATTGTCAATAAAGAGATTCAGCGAATCGAACTCGGTGAAATGATCCAGTCTGAAGTTCAGGATGAGATATCAAAGACTCAGCGGGATTATTTTCTGCGTGAACAGCTCAAAGCAATTAGAAAAGAGTTGGGCGAAGATGAAGGCACGATGGAAATGAAGGAATTGGAAGAAAAGATCGCCAAATCCAAAATGACTGAAGAGGCTCGAAAAGTAGCCGAGAAAGAACTGGATCGTCTGCAGAAAATTCCACCGGCGTCGCCGGAATATACAGTGTCCCGAACCTACCTGGATTGGCTGGTAGAACTCCCCTGGGGAACTTTAACCGAAGACAATGTCGATGTTAAAGAAGCCAAAGACATCCTGGATGAAGACCATTATGGTCTGGACAAAGTAAAAGACCGGGTGATAGAATACCTCGCCGTGCGGAAATTAAAAGAACAGGTGGAAAAGGACAGTGCCGTTAAAGGTCCGATTCTGTGTTTTGTCGGTCCTCCCGGGGTTGGTAAAACCTCCATGGGAAAATCTATCGCCCGCGCTATGGGGCGTAAATTTGTGCGCATATCTTTGGGCGGCGTCCGCGATGAGGCTGAAATCCGGGGACATCGCCGAACCTATATCGGAGCGTTGCCGGGTCGAATTATCCAAAGCATCCGAAAATGCGGCTCCAGCAACCCGATCTTTATGCTTGATGAAATTGATAAAGTCGGCGCCGATTTCCGCGGTGATCCCTCTTCTGCCTTGCTGGAAGTTCTCGATCCGGAACAAAACAACACTTTTACTGATCACTACTTAGAAGTTACCTATGATCTGTCAAAAGTAATGTTCATTGCGACAGCTAATATGAATGACACTATCTTACCGGCGCTGCGCGATAGAATGGAGATGCTGGAGTTTTCCGGTTATATTGAAGAAGAAAAGCTGAACATTGCCAAGACCTTTCTGATTCCCAAACAGATCAAGGAACATGGACTGAGCAAAACCAAAATAGAATTTAAAGACGAAGCCGTACGCATTATTATCGCCCACTATACCCGCGAAGCAGGGGTTCGTAATCTGGAACGGGAAATCGCCAATATCTGCCGTAAAGTTGCCCGGGATGTCGCCGGCAGAAAAAAGAAAAAAAGTTACATTATTGATGCAAAAATGGTTGAAACTCTTTTGGGCCCCCAGAAATTTTTCGTTGATATTGCTGAAAGGGCATCGCGTCCGGGCGTGGCAATCGGATTAGCCTGGACGTCAGTCGGCGGCGATATTCTGTTTATCGAGGCTACCGGCATGAAAGGCACGGGCAAGCTGCAACTGACCGGACAATTGGGCGATGTTATGAAAGAGTCTGCCGAAGCGGCGATGAGCTATATTCGATCAAATTCCAAAGAATTGGGTATTGATGAGAAAATATTTGCCAATACCGATATTCATATCCATGTCCCTGCGGGAGCGATTCCAAAAGACGGTCCCTCGGCAGGCGTCACGATTTTATCGGCGGTCTATTCTTTATTGAAGCAAAAGAAAGTCAAATATAAACTGGCCATGACCGGTGAAATTACCCTGCGCGGCGCCGTTTTACCTGTGGGTGGGGTTAAAGAAAAGATTCTGGCTGCCCATCGGGCGGGACTGACGCGGGTGATCTTACCGAAGCAGAACAGCAAGGATTTGGTGGAAATTCCCAAACAGATTAAAAAAGAGATGAAATTTGATTTTGTGAAAGAGATGTCCGAAATCCTTGATTTAGCAATTTGTAAATAGAGCCGTTGATTTTTGAGATAGAATCCGTAAATTTGCACGCTTATTGAGTGAAAGTGAATTTCGCTCGCCCGAAAGCGGAATCCGGGCGCTTAGCTCAGCTGGTTCAGAGCGCCGCCCTTACAAGGCGGATGTCACAGGTTCGAATCCTGTAGCGCCCACAAACATTTTCTTATAAATGAGATAATTCCGTGACCGATACGTCAGGAACCGGTATTCAGAATGGCTCTGTTAAAGATTCCATCACTACCCTGATAAATGTGTACATAGTTTTTATATTTATCAGGTTGTAACTTTTCAATGATCATTGTGTCAAACAATTAATAAAATCGCTAAGTCGGGGAGAATACATGCAGAATACTAAATTCCAATACCTTTTAATCGGAATACTATTAAGCGCAATTTTACTTAGTAGCTGTAAAAAAAGTGTTGTGCAGAGCAGCTGGAATGACGGGCAAATTCATATCGACGGCTTATATTCCGATTGGCGATCAAATATAATGTTCAATGAGAAACATAATGTCGGATTCGGAGTTGCAAATGATTCAAGCCGTCTTTATATCTGTCTGGTCGCTTCAGATCAGCAATTAATGCGTCAGATTATGAGCCGGGGATTTGAGTGTAATATTGATGTTCCCGGGTCAAAACGTCGTATCTTCGGGATAAAATATCCGACCGGGATTGAGAATGTTGAATTTGCCCAAATGGGTAGAGGTCAACGCGGCAGAATGAAACCGGAATCCGGTGAAGGTACAAATATCCGCCCTGAAGATTTACAGACAGAATTTATTCTTTTAGGGCCGGGAAAAGAGGATCAGCAAATTATTCCGTTGCAAAATGATTATGGAGTTGTTCTCAAAACGAGCAGATCTTATCGTCAATTTGTATATGAAATTCAAATTCCCTTCAGCTTAATAAATGAATATTTAATCGTTGATGAGTCCAAGCTCAAATCGGAACTGACCGTCGTTTTTAAAACAGCGCAAATATATCCAACTGAAATGCGATCCGGTGCCGACCGAACGGGCGGGAGACCCGGTGGACGTCCGGGCGGTATGTCGGGTGGTAGAATGGGCGGTCAGCGTGGCAGCGGTCATACGGGCGGTCCCAACATGCAAAGACCAGTGCCGGAAAAATTTGAATTTCAGGCTAAAGTTCTGTTGGCAAGTCCGGAATAACATATTTTTCCGGTAATCAATCATTGATTTGGATTCAGGCTAAAAAAAGAGGGAGCGGCATCGCCACTCCCTCTTTTTCAATATAAAATTCCCCAGTAATAAAACGGGTTCTCTGATAAACCTATTCTGTAGCCGTGAACACTTACCCTATTCTTTTATCCGGGTTGAATCCCAGTAAAGATAAATTAGAAGCATGACAAACATCGCAAAGCCGAGAATTTCACCACCGGTTGATTCCGACCAGTATTCGGTTCCGATGGCTTTCATCAGAGTCCAATCCGGATTTAAAATCTGTTTCCCGAAGAATACAATAAAAGCCGAAACAACGCCCATTATAGCACCGCCGGCAATGAAACCGGAGGCGATCAGAGTTCCCCTATCTTTGCGTTTCTTGGAAAGTTCTTCTTTTTCTGTGCTTTTACCGACGAAATGAGCAATTAGCCCACCCGCCAGAAGCGGAGTGTTCAGGTAAATCGGCAAATACATACCCAGAGCAAAAGCTAAAGGCGGCACCCCAATAAACTCTAAAATAATTGCTAAAAATACACCGGCAAGATAGAGTAGCCAGGGCGCCGGTGCACCTGTCATTAGTGGTTTCAGCACTGCCGCCATGGCTGAGGCCTGCGGGGCTTCCAATCCTCCGGGACCAAAGCCATAGGTCTTATATAGAACAAGAATGACAACCCCAACCGAAGCAGCCGCGAAGAGGGTCCCGAGGAATTTGTAACTTTCCTGTTTTTGGGGAGTGGTTCCAAGCCAGTAACCGATTTTCAAATCGGAGACAAATGCGCCGGCCATCGACAGAGCCGTACAGACAACGCCGCCAATAATCAGCGCTGCCAGCATGCCCTGGTTACCGGACAATCCGACCTTAACCAAAATAACCGAAGATAGAATTAAGGTCATCAACGTCATGCCCGAAACGGGATTTGTACCAACAATTGCAATAGCCCGAGCCGCAACAGTTGTGAACAGAAAAGCAATAACAGCCACGATCAGCAGTCCGACAACGGCATGCCAAACATTCAATTCAACCACACCAAACAGGAAAAAAATGAAGACTGCCACAAAAGTCAGCAGCAATAAGATTGATATCCACTTCATTGAAATATCTTTTTGCGTCCGTTTTTCCGTGTTTCCTTCACCGGTTTGAATTCCACCAAAAAGTTCTTTGCCGGCTAACTTAAAGGCGCCGACAATGATTTTCGAGGATTTCAGGATGCCGATAATCCCGGCTGCCGCGATACCGCCAATACCGATGTGGCGGACATAATTACTGAAAATATCCTGGGGCGCCATGTCTCTGATTGCCATAGTCGCCGGATAAATCGCTTCGGGAGCATTCCGACCAATGAAATAAACAACCGGTATCAGCACCCACCAGGCCAGAAACGAACCGCAGGCAATAATCAAAGAATATTTCAAGCCGACGATATATCCCAGCCCGGTTACGGCGGCGCCGATATTTATTTTCAAAACCAGTTTCAGCTTATCCGAAAGAACCTGTCCCCAGTGAAATACCTGCGTAGAGACAACCTCTTTCCAGAAGCCAAAACCGGATACGCAAAAATCATAAATGCCGCCCACAATTGCGGCTGACACGAGCACTTTTGCCTGATCTCCGCCCCCTTCGCCGGCAATCAGCACTTCGGTGGTGGCTGTGGCTTCGGGAAATGGAAACTCACCGTGCATCTCCTTTACAAAGTAGCGGCGGAAAGGAATTAAAAACAGAATCCCCAGAAATCCGCCCAACAGCGACGCCAGAAAAATCTGCAGGAAACTGACATTAATCCCTAAAATATATAAACCAGGAATCGTAAAAATTGCCCCTGCAACGATAACTCCGGAGCTGGATCCGATGGATTGAATAATGACGTTTTCCTGCAGGGCATTTTTCCGCTTCAGCAGCACCGACATCCCGGCAGCAAGAATTGCTATTGGAATAGCCGCTTCGAAGACCTGCCCGATTTTCAGCCCCAGATAAGCCGCTGCCATGGAAAACAGGACGGAATAGAACAGCCCCCATGTTAATGAATAACCCGTCACTTCCGGAACAATCTTGTCGTCCGGAATTACCGGGACAAACTCTTCTCCCTCATGCAGTTTGCGATAGGCATTTTCCGGTAATTTCACCTGAGCCGGTTTTTCCATAACGATTCACCCTCCCTAAAAATGTTTAGTATTCGTTAGCCATAACAACAAATCACCCAACCGGAGATTGGGCGTAATTATAATTAATACAAAGATAAGTCGGAAAATATTCTGATAAAAGCCTAATCAATTAATGTGCTTTTTGGATGATGTAACGTTTAATACGATCCGATATATTATCAAAAAGGGCGTCGATCTCTTCAGAGGGAAGCGATTCAAGCCAATCACGGACTTTTTTACCGTATTTCTGAGTCCATTCGAAGTAAGCACGCTTGCCTATATCACAGCCTTCCTGCTCACTACAGATATATTTATATTTCTCCATCTCGGCAATCTGGATTCCCATCTCCTTTTCATGCCGCGAAAGTGATTTTTCGTCTACCTGATGCTTGATCTGACCCCTGTTCACATGCACTGACTATTTATACTTCCCATTGTCTCTTTTATTGTTCTGCACATGCTCCATAAAATACGGGCAAAAATATAGGACAGTTAAAATTTAGATGCAATGGTAAACTGCGAAAATTCCCGGTAGTGTATTATCCGCCTTGCACTGGTAATCCATCAATTTTAGTATTAAATTCCAACCAATTATTTCGAGGATACAATGAAACAATTTAGAGCAGCTTTTCCGATTGTGATACTGATTTTCCTTATAATAAACCCGTCGGCAGCACAGAGAAGGCGACTTGGACTGCCACCGACGGTCGGCATTCCCGAAAATCGTATTTCACACACTGCCAATATTATCAATGGCACACCCGAAATTATCGTTTTTTCAGAAGGCAACCGAAAAAAAGCGACTATCCGCTTTCAGACCACTAAAGCACTTCCCGAGGCTTATTGCTATTATGGCATCTATTTTTCCGACCAAAAGGTTCAAACACCTGTTTTCCGCCACTACAGCCGGGAAGGTAAGGTGGCGGACTCGCTAAACCACCATATTACCATCGATTTGAGCCGCCTGGAATATCCTGTCCATGATTCCGGTAAAAACCTCGCCAAACAGGGGGGCGGAACGGTCGCCTATAAATTATTACTCCACGATCCGCAAAATGCAAAAACGCACATGTTTACAGGACGTTTTGAATATCGCAACACAAACAAAGTTGTTTGCATTGTCTCCGGACCATGGGTGGATTTCACCGCTCCCGGGCAGGTTACGATTTCATGGGATACGGACAGAGAATCTGCCGGTATCCTATTGCTCGATAGTACTCGGT
The DNA here is from genome assembly GCA_021161185.1 of Fidelibacterota bacterium. Classification (GTDB taxonomy): domain Bacteria; phylum Fidelibacterota; class UBA2242; order UBA2242; family UBA2242; genus DPVY01. The sequence continues at coordinate 1,383 of JAGHBC010000062.1, read as the reverse complement.
ACTTTAGCCCACAAAATACTCATCACGAGATTGTTATCAATAATATTAAGGGAACTCTACATCATTATAAAATTACCGCAGTAGCTGATTCTGTCGAAGTCGCCACGCCCGAATTCCGGTTTAGAATGCCTGAACCCGGAAAACCGTTTTTATTTGCGGCAATGTCGGACAGCCGGGCAGGATACGGCGGAGCCGGGCATAATTTCAATGGCTGCAACTTCCAGGATTTGCGTAATTTATTTCTAAATTTATATTCACGGGGAGCGGAATTTGCCCTTTTTGCCGGCGATTTGGTGAATGGTCACACCACCGACGAACGGGATTATATCGATCAGTTGGACGCCTGGAAAAAAGCCGTTGAACCGATTGGTCACATCATGCCGATTTTCGAGGGCATGGGCAATCACGACTATGTTATCGACCGATGGGATGACCCGCGCACCAGGAGCAGTATCAGAACAGATCAGCTGTTCGGTAAATCCAGCGAAGAAATCTTTGCCGAAATCTTCATTAATCCGGAATATGATTACCCTGAAAAAGAACATCCGCAAGCCCCAACCTATAAAGAAAATACCTATTATTTCGATTGGGGCAACGTTCGTATGATTTCTCTCAATACGAACTATTGGTGGACTAACTTTCCCGAGGATATTGGCGGCAATCTACAGGGCTATATCATGGATAATCAGTTAGATTGGCTCAAAAAAGTATTAAAACAGGCTCAAAAAGATAAATCTATTGATCATATTTTTATTTTTACCCATGAACCCGCTTTTCCGGTTTCCGGTCATATTTATGACGCCATGTGGTACTCCGGCGGAGACCCGCAAATGAATAAAGATATTGACAAAAACCCCTTAAACCGACAACATGTCATTGATCGGCGGGACCGATTTCTGGAACTGGTCGCGAAGCACGGCAAGGTCAGAGCATATATCACCGGTCACGAACACCTCTATGCCCGCCTACTGATCAACTCCCAAACGCCAATTTACCCGGACGGCAGCGCCAACAAAAAAATAAAGCCTATTTATGAGTTCATCACAGGTGGCGCCGGCGCCCCATACTATTCCCTTACTAAAGAAAATATTCCCTGGAGAAACGCCATTAAAGCCTACTCGTGTCAACAGCACTATTTACTTTTTGGCGTTGATAAATTAGATGTTTATGTGTATGTGGTATCCGGAACCCAGGAAATTATCGAAGCGGTGAAAATTGTGGAAAACGGTTCGATTACAGATATTCCTGTATCCGAAAATACGATTGGAATTTTTAACAGGTAATAATACCCAACCTGGATAACCCAGAGCCAAAAAGGTTTAAAAAGATTTCAAATTTTGCAAATATCAAATTTGATGGTTTCGTAAAAAGTCTGGGGAGTGT
>JAGHBC010000154.1 GCA_021161185.1 Fidelibacterota bacterium | reverse complement strand
GTATGGAAAATTCTGAATATATAATGACAATTATCGTTCCTGTTTACAACGAAATAGAAAATCTTGACAGAGTAGTTGACACATTTAAAAACCTTTTTGAAGTAGCGTTGTTTAAGTGTAAAGTTCTTTTTGTTGATGATGGCTCAACCGACGGAAGTTATGAAAAAATAGTTACTATTTGCAGAAATAACAGTAATTTTGAATATATTAAGTTTAAGGAAAATTGTGGATTGAGTTGTGCTATAAAAGCCGGTATTGATAATATAGATACGGAACTTATTGGCTACATTGATGCAGATTTGCAAACAACACCGTTTGATTTTAATAAACTTCTTAAGTATATAAGTGACTACGATTCTGTTATTGGTTTTAGAAAAAAAAGACAAGATACTTTTTCGAAAAAAATTCAATCAAAAATTGCTAATTATATCAGGCGGAAATTGATTGATGACGGAATAAAGGATACCGGATGTCCTCTTAAAGTCATTAAAACATCAGTTGCAAAAAAGATTCCTTTTTTTAAGGGAATGCATAGGTTTTTGCCTGCTCTTATCCAATTACAAGGTGGAATGGTTAAACAAGTTGAGGTTCAACACTTTCAGAGAGTAGCGGGAGTTTCAAAATTTAATATGTTTAACAGGGCTTTTAAGTCATTAGTTGATGCTTTCGCTTTTCGATGGATGAGAAACCGTTACATAAAATATAAAATTGTAGATACTAACATAAAAAAATGATAATACCTAAAGCAATTTTATATACCATAGGGTTTACTTCGCAGATACTTTTTTCCGCGAGAACATTGGTTCAGTGGCTAAAATCAGAAAGAGCTAAAAAAGTTTTAGCTCCCGAATTATTTTGGAAACTGAGTTTGGCAGCCTCTTTTCTACTTTTTGTTTATGGCCTTTTTAGAAGTGACTTTGCAATTATGCTTGGGCAGTCAATTACATATTTTATCTATATCAGAAATATGCAACTGCAAGGTTCTTGGACTAAATTAAAAGGAGTTTTAAGATGCTTTTTAATATTATTCCCATTTTTTTCACTGACATTTTTATATACCGGCAGTGACATAAATTTCAACACACTTTTTAAAAATGAAAATATACCTTTAGAGCTACTTATTTGGGGTAGTGCCGGACAAGTGATTTTCTCTTTAAGATTTGTGTATCAGTGGATATATTCCGAAAAGGCGAAAATATCTACGCTTCCTTTTGGATTTTGGATGATAAGTCTTGTAGGTTCTTTTATTATATTGACTTATGGTGTTTTCAGAAAAGATCCGGTTTTAATAGCAGGACAACTTTTTGGCTTTATTGTTTATTTGAGAAATATTTTATTAGGAAAGAGAGAAGATAAATATGGAAAAGACAAATATTAAGATATTTCTAATTTTAGCCGTTTTTGTACTGCTTTTTAATGTTGGTGACTACGGGGTGATAGAAAGCAGCGATGCAAGATATGCGGAAATTGCCAGAGAAATGGTGGTATCGGGAGATTACTTGCACCCGAATTTTCTTAATATACACCACTACCACAAACCACCTCTAACGTATCAAATAACAGCCGTAGGGTATAAAATTTTTGGAATAAACCCATTTGGAGCAAGATTTTTTCTTCAAATAGCTGTGGTTGTTCAAATACTTCTTGTTTATAAGCTCACACTACTACTGTTTGATGATAAAAAAGTTTCTTTTTGGGCATCGTTAATATATTTTACAATACCAATAGTTTTTTTTGCTTCAAGATTTCTGACGACAGATACTTTTTTAACAACATTCGTCCTTATGTCTATGTATAACTGGGTAAGATATAGAAAAGAAGGAGCCTACAAAAATTTATATCTGTTTTACTTAAGTTTGGCTTTAGGTTTTTTAACAAAGGGTCCTGTTGTTTTTATTGTGCCTCTGCCGTTTGTTCTGCTTTATAACAGACTGCAACCTTCAAAAAACAAATTCTCGGTTCATCATATTTTTGCGTTTATCTTATTTGTTAGTGTGGCTTTTTCGTGGTATATATATCTGGTTTGGTATAATAAAGATTTTTTGAGTTACTTTATAGGAACTCAAACAGTTGATAGATTTTCTAAAAATGTGTTTCATAGATATAAGCCGTTTTGGTATTTTATTGTTTGTGCTCCACTTGTAAGTCTCCCTTGGTCCGTAAATCTTATATCATTAGGAAAACATTGCAAATCATACTTTAAACTAAAATCAATATATACAGTGCTTCTCGCTACTTTTGTTATCCCAATAATATTTTTCTCAATGTCATCGTCAAAATTAATTTTATATATACTTCCTCTTTTTGGAGTGTTAGCTATCCTTACAGCAAAACTCATAGATAATATAGATATTGAAAAGTTTAAGAAAATACATATCTTCAATTTTATATACTCTATTTTGATAGTTGCTCTCTTTGTGAGTATTATTCCATTTACAAAGTTTAGTATTCCTACTTCAATAACTGTTTTTGGATTAGTTCTTATCCTTATTTTGATTTATTTGTTTAATAAAAATTCAATAGATATTAAAGATAAAACTATTTTTTACAATGTTATAACGGCAATTTTTATTATCATCGCAGGTAGTAATTTAATGAAAGATAATCAACTAAAAATAAAAAGTTCAAAGCCTGTTACAGATTTTATTATCGAAAATAATTTACAAAATCGAACAATACTTGTTTACAATACAAAAAAACCTTCTATAGCTTTTGGATTAAACAAATCTATAGTATCTTTGTATAGCGGAAACAGAGGTTTAAATAGAGAAACGCAATTTGAAACAGATGCGGAATGGAAAAAATATTTATTAAACCTGAAAGACTCATCGGGAGTTAAATCTTTAAAAGCAATAATAAAAAATCCTACGGTACTTATTTCATACAAAAAGCCTCTTCCCGAAGAGTATAAATGGCTTGAAGATAGCTATAAAAACAGAGTAAAAATGTATAAGTGGTATATTTATTATTAAGGCTCCTCTGAGAATTGAGTGGGTAAGTTAATATCCAACTCCAGTGTAAAAAAGAAAAAGAAGATTTCACAGGGCAGGCACGGAATTTCCAAATAAGAAGGAAATAGAAAAAAGGATGAATGAATGAAAAAGAAAAAGGAGCGATAGCGACATAAATACTTGGATATTCCGTATTGTGGATAATCAGATTTTTTTATTTTTAGCATATCGACCTACTAAAAAATAGAAGGAACCGGATTTTGGGTTGAACTCACCGGAATTACTAAAAAGGGGGATATTAAGATGATTAGATCAATTGTGTCTTTTCTATTAACAGCAGTCTTACTTTACAGCACTGCCGTAGCGCAGGAGAAAAATTTAGGATTAGGGGTCATTGCCGGAGAACCCACGGGAATAAGTGGTAAGTTGTGGACAGAAAAACACACAGCACTTGATGCAGCTGCGGCATGGTCGTTCGGTAAAGAAGGCAAACTGCATTTGCATGGAGATTACCTTTTTTTTAATTTTAATCTGTTTAACGTAGGAAACGGGCAACTTCCTCTTTATTACGGCATCGGTGGCAAACTCAAGATAGGTGGTGACAGTAATGTCGGGCTCCGGATTCCTCTAGGGCTAAATTATATCTTTGCAAATGCGCCTTTGGATGTTTTTTTTGAAATCGTTCCGGTGCTCGACTTGCTGCCCGGCACAGAATTTGACCTAAACGGTGGCGTTGGGATTAGATATTTCTTTAGTTATAATTTCAAGAGCCATTTATATACTAGGCGTATAGAGAAATATGGTAAATATATCCGACCTTAAAAAATCTCCGGGAAATTCCTCTGTTACGCGGATGAAAGAATATAGTACAAGTCAACCTAAAGCATCTCAAAATACTATCTCGAAGTGAGTCAGAAAATCAAACACCGAAAATATCTTCTCTATAAAAATCATAAGGCATTTCAGAGAAATGCATCGTTTAAAATCCACTATATGACCAACATATTGTCCATAACGTAAGGAAACATAAGAATTGATAAGAATTCCAGGAGCAAGTATGTCTCTGCGCCTGCATTCTATCCCGTCGTCTTGGTGAAAGATTGAAAATAATCGGAATTATTTAACAGAATGGAGGATAAATTTGCGCGACTATAACCGAATACTAAGCAGCTGTGAAGAATCCAGTACAATATTAGAAACGCTATTCGATGACTTCCTGCTTTATTATTGTGCAGAGAAGGAAAGATTGGATAAGAAGTTCGCAAACAAGCTGAGGGAATATCGCAGTATAATACAGAAAATGCCGGATCGTTGGTCACTGTGGTTGACTTCCCAGTACATCGCTCACAGATTTTTTTGCAAAAACGGCTTGGTGCGAAAATATATGAACCATCCTGAAATAAAACAAAGAAGTCCGGAAGAGATCGCCTACCTTAAATTTCAGATAGAACATCCGTGGCGTTTTTCATTTTGTTCCATAGAACAAAACCCCGCAGAACATTTTTTCGATATGAAAGACGTTTTATCAGGTGAAAAGTTTCTGCTTTACTCCCCGGGGCTATCGCAAACACGGCGACAACATGGTTTCGTTCCGTTATTCTTTTTCCTCATTGGCTTTAACGGTAAATGCTGGCAGACTTACGGCCCTCAAGCCTATTTCAAAGGTCTGCAACCTTTTGATTTACTCTTCTTTGCAAAACAGCTTGTGCCTGGCCTTAATTCCAGGCATCAGATACTTGATCTTATTGAAATAAATCCGCTACCGTTTATGATGCTATGGGTCGGGGGAGAATTTCCGCCAGCATTCCATAAAAATGATCAAGTCATCTTGAATAGATCGGAATATCATACGGAAGATTTCAATCCTGACAAGTTTTCTAAAGATTTCATTATCGAGAAAAAGCACCCCGTTTACATGCTGTCACTGAAGCGGTGGCATGGCTTTCCTCATTTCAGCAAATGCTTTTACAACATGAAGAAGAATCGCTTGATTCTAACATCAATGACCTGTCGTGGATATAGCAAACTCGTAGAGACTCTTAATCGGTCGGGCTTGGAATTACCATTGGAACCCGAAAATCGAGTAACCATGACGATGATTTCAATTATTAAAGAAGTTTTGAGACGAGATGTGGGTATAAATCCATATGAAAAGATTTTTACAAAGAAGCCTTCACATACAGATCCCGGGAAATTGGCAAAAATCAATACTTTTATCGAAAGTCTCATGGAGGCTCTCAATTCAGGACGGGATTATGATATTCGGGAACTCGCAAAACTGTCAGGCATAGAGTATGAAACTGCGAAGCAGCTTACTGAACAGCTCATCGGAAAACTCAGTAGAGATCTCTGACACATTAAAAAGAGAATCTCTAAATAAATGCAAAATTCACATTCTCATGCGGACACTCATGTATAATCGTTTATCCATCACTTACCCTCCCCGATCGAAAATAGTTAAAATCGATGTATCAAAAAATCAAAGACCTGTTAAACTCCAACTCAATTAATTTCAGAGAAGTGCATCACGAACCGGCAAAGACTTCGCAAGAGTCGGCGCGAGCGCGCGGAGAGGATATTTCGATAGGCGGTAAAGCATTGGTCTTAAAAATCGAAGATTCATTTAAGATTTTTGTCCTCAGTGCGGCAAAAAAATTAGATTCCGCCGCTATCAAAAAACGCTTCAATATTAAAAGACTCCGCTTTGCCAACCGGGACGAACTCCTGGAATTAACCGGTTTGGAGCCGGGTTCCATTCCTCCTTTCGGACAGCCGCTCTTCGATTTGGAGCTGTTCGTCGATAATTCTATCGTGCAAAACAAGAAAATAGCCTTCAACGCCGGAACTCATACCGATTCGATAATCATGTCGGTAAAAGATTACCTCGAATTAACAAAACCAACGATTTTTAATTTCTCGAAGCAGTTTGATAGAAAATAATGGCTTGTCGAGTAAAAGCGCTTACCTAATATTTCCACAGCAACTATTGTACACTCACAATCTTCTCTATATATTATTACAGGTTAAAAGAATTTATCGCTCTATGAACAAATTGATAGAATAATATGAATCTCTATAAAACAACTACCGGCAATATCCCGCGCCTTTTTGTAAAATATCCCAACGACGAATCCACAGGAAAGATCGATATTTACCGAGGCGATCCCAATCAAAAGCCGTTAGTCAGCATTATCATCCCCACCGCGGATGCGACCCGGGATGGTCTCTTGCCTTCACTTCTCGAACAGTTAGAGCAACAGACATTCAGAGATTTTGAAATCATTATCATCATCGGCGACACTCGTCAGGGACGTGCAATCAACTGCGGCGCGGCGGTTGCAGCCGGCAAATATATGGTAATTTTCGATGACGACACCAGGCTCGGCAGCGACGACCTACTCGAAAAAATGGTTTATTATATGAACAATACTGAAAATATCGGTATGGCGGGCGTGGCAAATCTCGTACCCGAAAATGCATCTTTCTTCGTGAAAAGAATAATGAAAGAACTTCCCCGCAGAACTTCACCAATTGTTACTAAAATAGCGGATAGCGATCTGGCGGAGCACCCCTGCTGCATTATTCCGAGAGAAGTCTTTATTGAAATAGGCGGTGAAAATGAACTTATCCCTCGCGGGCTCGATCCTTATCTGCGTCGGGAAATCCGCAAAGCGGGCTACCGGGTTGTTGTGCTGCCTGAACTTTATATTCATCACCTTCCGCCGAAAACGTTTCGAAAATTTGTGAAACAGTTTTATCGAAATGGCAAAATGGCGGCTTATGTAAACAAATTTTACCCGGAGTTTGTGATTGAATTAACCACCGAACATGGCGATGAAGTCGCGGAGAAGCGCTCTTTAATCATCCGAATATTATCATATACCGGACGGTTATTGAAAACACTTTTGACATTGCGCATTTTTTATTTGCTTAGTTTGGTTTTATATTTATGCGGGTATGTTATCGGATATATCACATTGAAAGAAACGGATGTCTGATCGAAGATCGCTGCTTATTCCTGGAGATTTTCCACCGGTAATCAGTGGAATTGCTACCTATTTCCACGAAATCTGGCAAAATTTCCCGGCAGATAATTGCTTTATTCTAGCTCCAAAAGATAGCGGCTGGCAAGATTTCGATTCATCGTCATCGCTGAACATTATCCGCCGGGGTATACCTACTCAGAATACAACAAATGCTAAATTATTTAAGGGATTTTTACACACATTCTGGACAATTCTCCTGCATATCAGATATAAATTTGACATCATCCATTGCGGTCAGGTTCTCTCTTCGGGAATTACCGGCTGGACTATGAAAAAATTATTTAAAATTCCCTATATCATTTATGTGTACGGATCGGAAACGTATCGCTTTGGCAATAAACCGCTATTGCTCAAAAGCATCAAGTCGTTCCTTGAAAGTGCGGATAAGATTATCCCGAACAGCCGGTTTACAATGGAGGAATTTCTCGCCCTTGGAATTCCCCGTGATAAATTTCATATTATTACTCCCGGTGTCGATACAGCACGGTTTTATCCGACGGAAAAAAATCCGGATTTGATTGAGCAATACGATTTGGAGGATAAATTTGTACTGCTGACTGTCGCCCGCCTCGACGAAAGGAAGGGGCACGATTTTGTCATTCGTGCCGTCGCAGATTTAAAAAATGATTCCCCAAATATTGTTTATTTAATTGTCGGCAAGGGTCGTGAGGAGCAAAATCTGCGATCATTGGTCGCCGAAATGGGCGTTGAGGATCAGGTGATATTCTGTGGTTATGTCTCCGATGAAGATTTGCCAAAATATTACAATCTATCCGATACGTTTATTTTGTTGAACCGGCAAAGCACCGATAACAAGCAACTACGCGGCGATTACGAAGGCTTCGGAATCGTATTTCTCGAAGCGTCAGCCTGCGCTAAACCGGTAATCGCCGGTAATTTCGGCGGCATCGCCGATGCTATTGAGGATGGAAAATCCGGTTACATTATTGATGGGAAAGACTTGAAGGCGATAACTAATACAATCAGACTATTAATCGAAAATAGCACTAAAAGAGACATAATCGGACAGTATGGCTTGCAGCGTGTGCGGAATTCCTTCGATTGGAAAACAATCAGCAGAAAGGTTTTGCCCTATTTATGAAAGAACTTAATCTGCAAAACTCATTCAGACCGGAAGCTTTTCAGACGTCAATATCAAAAGTTGTTCGCGCCCAAGCCTTAATCACACTAAAAAATATTACGGGAAAAATCCTGGACGTAGGTTGCGGAAACGGGATATTCTTACTCGAAGCTGAAACTAAGTATCCTGAACAGATAACGATCTTCGGGATTGATCTGGATTTGGTGGCTTTAAAAAATGCCGCTGTCGTTTTTAAGGACAATAATTTAAAGCCTAATCGTTTCCTACGAGGAAATGGCTGCCAATTACCTTTTGCAGACAACACTTTTGAATCGGTTTTTTGTCTAAATACGCTTGTGAATTTGGCACCCTTGTCATTTATTGAAGAGCTTATTACCGAACTCTATCGTGTCTGTAAACCCGGCGGTTTTATCATTTTTGACTATCGTAACGGCTATAATCCCATTTTAGCGGGCAAATACCGGCTCAATCTAATAACCGGAAGCCTCTCAACCTATGCCTATAAATGGAAACATTTTATTCCAATCACCCAAAAACTCCACGCTAAAAAAATCGCCCAACTTCCCCTTGGGATAAACAATAGATTCTTGGCGCTTGGATATTTGTTAGTACTGGAGAAAAATAGATGCTGAAAATTAAAATGCCCACCGCCGGAACTCCCTACGTACTTTCCGATATACTCCGGGCAAAGATCGGTCTTATCCAAAGCCGCCGTGTAATTTCACAATTCGAAGACGTTCTTAAGGAATATTTTGGGGCTAATAATCTTCGCCTGGTCAATTCCGGCACAACCGCAAATTTCATTATTTACAAAGTACTGAAAGAGCTGCGAAAACGTGAAGAGCAGGTGGAAATCATTTTGCCCGCCTACACCGCTCCGTCCCTTTTGCTCCCGATTGAGGCGGAGGCGCTAATGCCTGTATTGGTGGATATTGATCCGGCTACATTTAATCTGGATATAACTAAAGTCGCAGAAAAATTTAATTCAAAAACCCTGGCGGTCATGCCGGTTCACATGTTCGGGCTACCGTGTGAAGTCGAATCACTTCTGGAACTGACCAGAGACACGGACATTTTCATTCTCGAAGACGGAGCATCAGCGCTGGGAACAACGGTCAACGGTCAACACATCGGAACCCGGGCACCTTTTGGATTTTACTCACTAAACCGCGGCAAAAATGTCTCCACCCTGGCGGGCGGAATCATCACCTGGAAAGATTCAGGACTGTCAGGGCTCTTCGATAAATATATTAGCGAATTGACATCACTCTCGGCGTATTCACAGTTTAGCATGTTTTTAAAAGTCGTTGCCCTCAGTCTGGCAGTGCGACCGCTCACCTATACTCTGCTAAACCCGATTGTTGCTAAATTTAAGTATACTACTCTGCACACCCACTTTGATTCATTTCAATATACTACCATGCAGGCGGCGCTGGGAATAAATTTGTGGAACCGGATCGAGTATCTTGATCAAAAACGAGTGGAAAACGGGCTTTACCTGTTAGAGATTTTCAAGGGTAGAGATGGCTTCAGGATTCCTGTTATACCAGACGGATCAAGAGTGGTGTTTAACCAGTTTCCTATTGTTGTGGATGATCTGGAAAAACGGGCAGCAATCGTTGAAAAATTAAGACAATCCGGCATTGAAACCACGACCCTGTACGATCATCCGCTTCATCATATCTTTCCTAAGTTACATAAAACAGGAGCCGATCCCTATCCCAATGCAACTTATCTGGCAGAGCATCTGTTACTGCTTCCTCCGCATGCGCAGATAAATCATAGAATTATCAAAGAAATTCAGAAAGTTATCGACACTATTGGATAGCTCATCCAAGCGAAAGCAAAAAGTTATTCTGTTGATCACTCGGTTAGATCGAGGCGGATCGGCGGAACTCACCATGCAACTCGCCGCCGGTCTCAGCCGCAGGGGTTACCCGGTGACGCTAATATCCGGAAAAACCACCAATCCCCTTTGGGATCCAGCTGAATATGCGTGGCAACAGCACTTTTCACTATATTTCGTTGATTCCTTAATTCGTCCGATTCACCCTATCCGGGACATCATCGCCCTGTTTCAAATCGTACGCCTGCTAAAACGGCTTAAGCCGGATATTTTACATACAAACTCTTCCAAAGCCGGACTGCTCGGACGAATAGCCGGAGCGATCTGCCGCGTTCCCCTGATTTATCATTCACCCCACGGTCATATTTTCTACGGCTACTACAACCGGATTATCAGCCGCTTATTCATTCTTCTGGAAAAATGGATTGCCTGCTATACCACCAAAATATTAAACCTGACGGAAGCCGGACGGCAGGATCATATCACAAAAAAGATTGCCCGACCGGAAAAATTTGTGGTATCCTCCTGCGGCGTCGAGATTGATCCCTTTTTACAATTGCCGTCCCAAAATCTCAACAGCTCCATGCCTGAACAACTTAAAGTAGTTTGGGCGGGAAGAATCGTGCCTGTTAAAAATCTTCGTTTGCTCCTGAACGCCATCGAGTTACTAAAAGAATTCAATTTATCCATTTCCTATGAAATTATAGGCGCTGGCGAGTTAATGGAAGAGGCGCAAAAAATCGTCCGTTTAAAGAACCTGACTAATGTTAATTTTTTCGGATATCGAACCGACCTGCCGAAGATATTCGCCGATTGTGATATATTTGTATTAACATCTCTTAACGAAGGTTTTGGTCGCGTACTGGTTGAAGCAATGGCAAGCGGCCTGGCAATTATTGCCACCAAAGTCGGAGGTGTTCCCGAAATAATCACAGATGGTATAAATGGTCTTTTAATTCCATCAGATAAGCCGGATAAACTTAGTAAAGCCATCGTAACTCTTTACCAAAACCCTGAACTGCGCCGGCAAATGGGTTTGGCTAATATAAAAAAGGCGGAATATTATTCTCTTAATAACTATATTAGCAGAGTAATTAACATTTACCGGAATTTCAATTAAAATGAAAAGAGCAATGAAATACAGGGCAATTACATTTTTAATCTCGTCTCTTTTCCTTTTAAATTCCTATTCACAGGCAGATCAAAAGTACATTCGTCTGAAAACCGGTATTCATTTTGATTCCAAAGTCAGCGGCGGATCATATACAATGGCTGAACTTGCGGGTATTGCAAATTCCCATGGTCTTGACGCCATCATTATCACTGATCATGACAACATGAAAGTTACTTATGGGATTTCACCCTTTCAAAATTTCCTGAAATTCTCAATTGAAGAAAATTCAATATCAAAATATGGTATAGAGAACTATCTGCAGGAGATAGAACAGATAAGCAAAGTATATCCTGACATTATTTTCATTCCCGGTGTTGAGGCGGTGCCCTTTTACTATTGGGAAGGTTCACCCCTTAACATGAATTTATCTCTTCGAAACTGGCATACCCACATGCTGGTATTCGGACTTACAGACGCTGAAGCCTATAAGAATCTCCCCTCCATCGCAAATGGCGGTTTGGGTTATAAAAAACCTTCCGGCGATTTCATGAAATACATTTCGGAAAATTTCATGCATTTTTCTATGATCTGCCTCTACCTGATATTATTCCTGTTGGCGGCTTTTTCCATTGTAAAAAAATCTTACCGCCGACGAGACATAGCCCATCTCCGAAAAAAAGAGCATATCTATAAATTTTCCTGGAAAGCGTTATTCCTAACTATTATTTTGGGGTATATCTTGTATAGCGAGTTTCCGTTTCTCCCGGTAAAATATGATCAGTATCACGGGAATCAGGACGCCGGACCTTATCAGGAACTGATAGATTATGTCAGCGCAAAAAACGGCTTAATTTTCTGGGCCCATCCTGAAGTTGCCCATACAGAAATGCGACCGGTCAAATTTCCTTTTTTAGACCAAACAATTAAAGTTAAAACCGACGCTTATCCCCAAATGATCACGGAAACAAAAAACTATACCGGTTTTTGCATTTTTTGGGAAGGCATGCAAACAATCGGGTGTCCGGGAGGTTTATGGGATATAGCTCTCGACGAATATTGTCACGGTTTTCGATCAAAACCGGTCTGGGCAATCGGCGAACTTGATTTCGAAGAATCAAATGATTTATCTCAGGTTACCGCAACAAATACATTTATTTTTGCCAAAGAAAAAAGCCGGGCGGGAGTTTTGGAAGCAATTCGCGCCGGTAGAATGTATGCCACGCGCGATTATACCGGCAATCGGATTGTGTTAGATGATTTTTCAGCCTATGACATAAGAACCGAACGTAACGCGTTTATAGGTGAAACTTTATTACTGTCTTCTCCACCGGTCGCAATTCATCTGAAAATCCGTTCAATTGAAAATAATAGTCGCCCAACCACAGTATATTTGTACAAAAACAGAGATTTGATAAAGACCTTCAGGCTCCAAAATGTGATCGATGAATGGTTTGTTGATGAAGATCGTTTAGAAGACTCTATGTGCTATTATCGAATATTGGTTGGAAGCCGCGATTATCAGACCTTAGCAACTAATCCGATTTTTATTCGGCAATATTAGGGCTGTCGCTTAATCTTCTATCTTATATGCTATTTTATATAATAAAAATGTTATGGCAGATAGGAAGCAAAACTGAGCAAATTGTAAATAAGCCTGAGCTTCAACAAAAAACGGTACCATGGTAAAACGTGAAACCACACCAAGAATCAACGAAATGACACCGAGAAGAATACAGCCCTTAATAATCGTTCCCATAAACCCTCCAATTGATAATAGTTCAATATGTCCGACATCAAAATAATTCAAAACGATTCAATAATCAAGGAAATTATATGATTTGTTCGATCCATCAGCCCCAGACCTTTCCATGGATCGGCTATTTTGCTAAAATTTTCCAATCTGATATATTTGTCATACTGGATAATGTCCAATTTAAAAAGAACGAGTGGCAAAATAGAAATCGACTCAAAACTCCCGCCGGATGGCAGTGGCTGACCGTTCCGGTGATACACCGTTTTGGTCAACTCATCAGCGAAGTCAAAGTTAATAATACTGTTAATTGGCGAAAAAAACACATTCAAACGCTAAAAACATTTTATGGCAAAGCCCCTTTTTTCAAAATATATTTTCCTGAAATTGAGGAGCTATATCAGAAACAATGGGAATCCTTAGCCGATTTTAACCTGGCTGGCATTAAATGGATATTAGATAAACTCGCTATCCAAACGCCTGTAAAAATTGCTAGCGATTTAAAAGAATTACAAAAGCACTCGGAAGTTTCACCCGACGAACGGCTAATATTAATTACGAAGATAATGAAAGCGGATAGCTATTTATCGGGCGCAGGAGGAATTAACTATTTAAAGACTGATCTTTTCCCCAACAATAGTTTAAATCTGATTTTTCAAAAATTTGAACATCCGGTATATCGCCAGTTACACGGTAAATTCGTTAGCTATCTGTCCATTCTTGATCTATTATTAAACGAAGGTCCTTATTCCTTAAACATTATCAAAGGAGGCATCCGATGACACCCAACCACAAAAAAATGAATATTCTGGCAATCGGCGCACACCCCGACGATATTGAAATCGGTTGCGGCGGCACCTTAGCAAAATATGCATCATACGGACACAATATTTACCTCCTTATTGCCACAAACGGGACAGCCGGTGGCGATGGCAATATTCGCGAAAAAGAACAGCTTCGGTCGGCGGATATTTTAAACGCCAAAGAGGTCTTTTGGGGTGGTTATACGGACACCGAGTTAGAAGTAAACAAAGAAGCCATCATAAAAGTTGAGGCTGTAATTAAAAAGGTCAAGCCTGACAGCATTTTTGTCAATTTCCCCGACGACACCCATCAGGACCACCGTCATATCGCCGCCATTACCAATTCCGCAACCCGCTACGTTCGAAACGTTCTGTTTTATGAAGCTCCCATGACCCAGAATTTTCAGCCCAACGTTTTTGTCGATATCGGCGAGAAATTTCTCCAAACAAAAATTGAATTGCTAATGGCCCATGAATCTCAAATAGACAAAACAAATATTTTCGGAGTATCCATACTGGAAGTAGCAAAATCCACGGCCCACTTTCGCGGAGTTCAGGCTCGGGTCGCCTATGCAGAGGCCTTTCAATCCTTAAGATTATTTATCAATATATGATTGTACCGCACTATCGCCCCAGTTTTGACCAAAATGAATTACGAGCTGTTCAAACAGTGATCGATTCAAAATATATCGCCCAGGGAAATAGAGTACGCGAACTCGAAACCCAAATTGCCCGGTACATTAATAAAAAATATTGTATTGCGGTTACTTCCGGAACGACGGCGTTGACCATGGCGCTTAAATCGCTAAATGTTGCCGACGGTGATGAGGTCATCATTCCCAGCTACACTTGTACCGCCCTTTGGCATGCCGTCAAAGCCGTCAACGGGACGCCCGTCTTGTCCGACATAGAACCGGTCTTTTATAACATGGATCCTGAAGATGTAAAGCGAAAAATCACGCTAAAAACAAAAGCCATTATATTCCCTCACATGTTCGGTCAACCCGGCAGAATTCAGGAAGTACTTACTTTTGGAATACCTGTAATTGAGGACATTGCTCAATCCATCGGAGCCTCAATCGACGGCAAACCGGTCGGATCATACGGGCAGCTGTCGATTGTTTCATTTTACGCCGGCAAAATCATTGGTGCCGGTGAGGGGGGCGCAATTCTTACCAATGAAGAGTCCCGGGCTGCAAATATCCAAGATATTAGAGAATATGACCAAAAAGATAACCTTATCCCGAGAATAAATGCAAAAATAAGCGATTTGACAGCTTCAGTTGCTCTCGAACAGTTTAAAAAACTCCCGGAATTTTTTAATAAACGAAGATCAATTTTAAACATTTATAAAAAAAGACTGGGGCAATTTCTCGATTTACCGGTAATCAATTCAAAATTGCCCTTTGAATCAAATTTATTCCGCTGTATCGCAACACATCCCGATAAAAATGCTGCGGAAGTAATCGGAATTGGAAAGAAAACAGGGATAACAATCAGACGACCGGTGTATCGTCCAATCCATAAATATTTGAATATTGATAAATTACCTGAGACGGAACAGGCATGGAACAGACAATTTTCCATTCCACTATTTCCGGATATGACGAAAGAAGAAATTAATTTTGTATTTTCATTTTTAAAGGATATTTTTATTAATAGTTATGACTGACCGCCAAAGAATAATGTTTAGATTTATGGTGTTGCCTTTTTTAATGGCACTTTTGATGCCATATATCTTCAAAAATTGGATGTTTGCCCACTCTTTGGAGATGGTATATTATTACCTTGTTTCTTTCCTGATGAGTTTTGGTTTAGTTCCGCTTTTTTTTAAGTTGGGAATGATACTGGATATAACCGATCAACCGGGAGGTCGGCATCAGCACTCTATCGCTACCCCAAGAACCGGTGGAATTGCAATATTCATTACCTTTATAGCAACGCTGAATCTTGTCACAGACCCACCCCCGGAATTTTTCGGGCTATTCTGTGCCTCATCAATTATTGCCGGCATCGGAATTATTGATGACATTCACAGCTTACCGGCTTTCATAAAATTAATCGGACAATTCATTGCCACAATTATCCTGGTTTCCCATGGAATTGTAATCTCTTTCATCCCTGATCAGGCTTTTTTTAATATTATCTCAATAACTTTGACATTTCTTTGGATTATTGGAATTACCAATGCATTTAATTTTTTAGATGGAATAGACGGACTTGCTGCAGGGCTTGCAATTGTCATCGCGCTATTCTGTGCCGTTATTTCCTACTCTGTCGGGAGCCGATTTGTTCTCATCGTTGGTATAATTTTTATGGGAGCGCTTTGCGGATTTTTTCCTTATAATTTCCGGTTTAGAAAAAGGGCGTTGATATTTCTCGGGGATGGTGGTAGTACATTCATTGGATTTACATTAGCCGCTTTGGCAATCTATGGCGACTGGGGAGTCCATAAAAGTGTCGATCTGGCGATTCCGCTGTTATTATTCGCTGTGCCAATGACAGACACTCTGTTAACTAATATAATGAGAATCGTCACAAAAAAAGTTCATTCCTTTAAAGAATTGCTGGAGTACACCGGTAACGATCATTTACATCATCGGCTGATTATGCTTGGACTAAAACCGAAAGCCGTTGTTTTCATGATTTGCCTGTTTACAATCGCTATGGGGCTACTATCATTGCTATTAAAGCGTGGTGATTTAATTGAAAGCCTGGCAGCATTAGCTATTGGCATTATAGTATCTTTTTTAGTAATTTTTTTTATGATTGTCAAAGAACGACAAAATGGCGATATGGTAAAAAACTAATTTTTTTTATAAAGTAAAAGAGGCTATATTTACAAGATGTATACTGACTTTTGGCGATTAACAACGAAACCATTCGAAAACTCTCCCGATCCGAGATTTTTGTATCATTCGACTGAGCATGACGAGGCGCTCATGCGCCTGCTATATGTCATCCAAAGCTCAAAAGGTGCGGCTATGCTTACGGGAGAATACGGCTGCGGTAAAACCCTTCTGATGCATACCATTATAAATGAATTATCTTCAGAACAGTTTAATATCGCCTATCTTACGAATCCACGCTGGAGCGCCAGCGAACTGATTCAGGAAATTCTCTATCAGTTGGAAATCAGCAGTGATGGAACCACGCGGATTCAAATGCTCCACACCCTAAATGATTTTCTTTTTGAAAGCGTTCAAAACGGCAAACATACGATTATTATTGTCGACGAAGCACAGATCATTGGCGACTACGAGACCTTTGAAGAACTCAGATTGTTATTGAATTTTCAGCTTAATGATAGATTCCTGCTCACATTATTCATTGTTGGTCAACCGGAATTAAGCAATATGGTAAAAAAAATACCGCAATTAGATCAGCGTATAGCAATGAGATACCACTTAAGAAGATTTTCTTATGAAGAAACAAAAGCCTATATTAAGTATCGACTGAGTGTTGCCGGCAGGAACACATCGATATATACCGAAGAAGCTTTTAAGGAAATATTTAATTATTCTCAGGGAACACCCCGAACAATCAATAACATTTGTGATCTTAGTTTAGTAATCGGCTTTGGGAAACATCTTGAACAAATTGGCGCCGACACAATAGTTGAAATAATAAAATCCGAGAAGTGATCCGCTATGCCACGGATGAAAGACGTCTTAAAATCTTACGATGACATAAAAAAAGAGTCCGAAAAGCCCGAGGACGATTTTACAACCGCTCCCCGTTCAGGAAGCGGCATGAGTGGACTCGACGCAATTCGGCAAGCAATTCAATCCAAACTGCATCAGCAAAAAGCCGAAGCAACTCAAACTCCACCGCCTCCGGCAACCCCGCCAGCGACAATTAACAAAATCAAGTCTGTTTTTGAAACCAAAGCGATGCCGCCCCCCCGGATCGCGACTCAAAAACAAGATATACAGCCGGTGACAATAGATGATGAACAAGCATCTACACAACTTTATTTGAAGTTACACCGATCCTTTGAAAAAATCACGATTGATATTAAAAATAACATCCCGATTGACCCTAAGCCTCTTATAGAATCAATACCTGAATTTTGCACCTCTATTGAACAAAATGAATACCTTTTCCTTCAAGCTATTCAACGGAAAAGGTATGTGACATGGGTTGTATCTCATTCAATAAACGTAGGAGTATTTAGCGTAAAAATTGGCTTAGGGCTAAAGTATGAAAAAAACAAACTGCAACAACTTGCCTTATCTGCATTTTTACACGATGTCGGTATGGTTAATGTCCCTAACAAAATCCTTTTCAAACATGGAAAATTGTCACCGTCCGAATTCGAGGTGATTCGTCAACACCCGATTCAGGGATATGAAATCGTCAAACATCTAAAAAATGATTATCCCTACGTTATCGATACTGTTTATCAAGAACATGAACGGGAAGATGAGTCCGGATATCCGCAGGGACTTAAAGGAGATGAAATAGTCGAATTTGCAAAAGTTGTCGGTATTGCCGATGTTTTTGAAGCATTAGTGCATGGCAGAACCTATCGGGAAGGCTATATTACATTTCATGCAATTCAAAAAATCATTGAAAATAAATCTAAACAGTTTAATCCAAAAATAATCCGTGGATTAGTTAACAACATATCCATGTTCCCAATTGGAAGCTATGTTGAATTGAGCTCCGGTGAAATCGCACGGGTCATATCAATTAATAAACCAAGACCGGTTCGACCAATCGTCGAAATAATCGAAGACGCCAATAGAAAAAAACTTGAGACTCCTCTGCGTATTAATCTTGAAGAAGAACCCCTCTTATACATATCAAAACCGATTATTATCGACTAATCCCTCAATTTTCTGATCATCACCGAGATTTTGATCAACTGATCCATTAAAATCAGAATTGCCGAGCGCAATGTTGACCTGAATAGCCAGTGACGTTAGGGTATTCAGGTTTTTTTCATCAAAAGCATAACTGTATTTTTTTGCCGAATATAAAATTCCTACTACTCGACTATCCTTTATAAGGGGAACAGCTAAAAGAGATTTCCATTTAATATTTAATAACCGTAAATGCGCTGTTCGATCATCCTTTGAAACATTATGTATAAGCACCGGTTCTTTATTTTCAATAACCCGGTGACCCAGACTGTGCCCCGCCGGTTGACCAAGGATATTTTTGTCAAAGTCCGATAAATTTACTGAAGCCACTATTGGCGAATCCCGGGATTCCGGTCTCCTCAATTCCAGCCAGCACGCATCCGATTCAGTTAATTTACAGGCATACTGTACAATTGAATCAAAGACTTGTTGAATATTCTCATTCGCACTTATCATCTGACTGATTTTTGTAATTGAAACAATTTCCGCCGATACACGATCATACAGCGATGCTGTGGGTAACCGGAAAAGAAATCCAAAAAACGACAATATCAGATAAATATTAATAAAAGCAAAAGTCGACAACGTGAATCCTTTTACAATTGTACTATATGCATATACCGGCATTAATAAGCGGGAACTAATGAGATACAGGCTAACCGGCAGCAGCACAAGGACGAGACCGAACCCGGTATATTTTTCTTTTTTATTAAATATATCAAGCCAGGGTTGATGACAGCCAATCACAAAGGATAACATTAATATTATACCGCCAAGAATCCAGGTAATAGGGGTAATATTTCCTTGAAGTATAGTAGCCTGCTCAAAAGAGTACCGGTCTTCAATAAAAAATA
Organism: Fidelibacterota bacterium; assembly: GCA_021161185.1. Lineage (GTDB taxonomy): Bacteria > Fidelibacterota > UBA2242 > UBA2242 > UBA2242 > DPVY01. The sequence goes on along the minus strand of JAGHBC010000154.1, from coordinate 4,973 downwards.
ATACCGTCGAGAATAGTACAATCGACCACACCAGCACTCGAAATTCAAAAGTAGAGAATTTGCCGGGTTTATTGTATAGCAAATTTCGTATTGACAGCAATAAAAAATATAGAATTGCTATTGTCGAAAGGGTACAAAATGTAGAAAATGCATTCCAGATCAAAGGATATTCTGCGAGAAAAGGATTGTTATCCCAAAGCACCAGATATTTTTTTAGGGCAAGATATGGAGTTAAAACCAGTAAAAAAAGTGCAACGACAGAGCCCCAGATAAATAACAGACTTTGCTTTATATTGAGATGCAGCCTGTTAAAAATCGATTTGATAACCAAATAAAGAATCAGAAAAGCAATAACGATCGTCAGCTCACGTTCAATCCGGTATATTTTTATAAACGTGGGAACATAGTAAAAGGTTGTATCAACGAGTAGAATAAACAGGAGCAGAATCAGCACCAGAAATGAAAGCAGGCATGTTTTAATGTAATATTTCATCGGAATAGCATTAAAAAACAGTTTTTGTCCATTACTTTGGGATACAAATAGCGGTCATAGCCAGATATTTCCTTCTATTTTTACTATTTGAGAAGATAAAATCATACTGGCCCATATACTTCCAATAAGCCTTTAATTTACTAATAATTTTAAATTATTCACTAAAATCGGCAGATAATCGAAAAAAGAATAGTAGCGAAGAAAATTATTTTGGATTATTATTTGAATCAAGCTTCACAATAGTTGGTTCCCATGACCCCGCTTCCGACTCGGGAATATGGGTATAAGCGATAATAATCACGAGATCACCTTTATGGGCAAGTCGCGCCGCCGCGCCATTAATACAGATCTCTTTTTTACCCCTTTCACCCTCGATGACATAGGTTTCAAACCGCGATCCGTTATTCAGATTAAGAACCTGGACTTTCTCATAAATATATAAATTGGCAGCCTCGATGAGGTCTTTATCAATCGTTATGCTGCCTTCGTAATCCAACTCGGTTCCGGTAACGGTCGCCCGATGAAGCTTGGATTTTAAAACTGTCACTAAATTCATTTAATATTCCTTCAAATTTACAATTCGTGTCTTTAATTTAAGGATTAAATAACAGCTTTTCAATGTCCAATCCGGCTGAAATGCTTTAATCGATAGCGATTGTATTCATTTCATGGTTTCAATTAATATTTTCTCTCGCTATATTATCGATGTAAATATATTTCCCAAAAGGGTGTGACCAGGACAAATGCTAATCAATATAATTAAAATCGACAATGCGCTATTCTACTTTGTAAATCACAAAATGGCAAATCCCTTTTTTGACTGGATCATGCCTGTTATCACCGACCAGTGGAATTGGGCAATCCCGATTCTTTTAATCTGGGGCGGGATGCTGTTATTCGGCAATAAAAAAACAAGAATTGCGGCTTTGCTTATTTTCCTTACAGTATCTGCTACCGATCCGATATGCGCCCGGGTATTAAAACCGACTTTTAAACGCATACGCCCATCAAGATCAATAGAAGATGTCCGCCTGTTGGTAAAAAAAGGCGGAAAATACGGCTTCCCCTCCAACCACGCCGCAAATGTCACCGGCGCAATGATAATATTGCTGTATTTCTTTAGAAAATATAAATATGCTTTCGCATCGATAGCTTTACTAATTTCCTACAGCCGCGTATATGTCGGAGTTCATTATCCCGCCGATGTATTTTTCGGAATACTTGTTGGAATAATATTCGCCCCCTTTTGGATATATGTCTGGATCGTTGTTTCTAATCATTTATCAAAAAAAGAAAAATATTTCTTAACTATTTCTGAATAATAGATAGATTATATCTGCATATAAACATTTAAAGCGGAATTCATAATGACAAATCACCATCGAAAAAGAAAAAAACCGTTTCGATTGACCGAAGGTGCCAAAACCGGGTTATATGTTTTGTTAAGTCTTATAATTTTTTATATCATTCTTTTCAATGTCTGGGGCTGTTAGCTTTAAAACCGGTATTCAGATTTCAATCGATTTATAATTCGGATATCCTTTTCCCGGCATATCCGGTTAATCTCACCTTAATCAAAGAGCGGCTTGAATCCCAGATCAAATCCGGGAACACTGTCCTGCTCTCAATAATTGAAAAATCGGTTTCGTAAAAGAGGGTATCTTGCGGGAAGCAATGTATCATCATGGAAAATATTGCGATTTCCCGGTAATGGGGCTTTTAAAAAGAGAATGGCTGGCATTCTATTTTACCCGGTCTGCCGGAACGCCACAAGATGAATTTGAAAACCGGTTACGCCATATTATTCAGTGGTTAAAAGCGATAAACTCCAAAATAATTACTTACGACGACATTCACCTGTTATGACGCCAGTAATAAATTAGTCGCGAAAAATACCCTGAAAGTTTAACCGCACTATTTTGAACTCCTGCTCTCAATCCGCGCCTCATTTCATAACGAGAACATGAAATATTTCAGAAAATTTCTTGACTGGGAAGTTTATTAATTTTAAATTCCCACTTGTTTGGTAGGAATAGTAGGAATAACGAAAAATTAAAAATAGAAAAAGCGAAAAACGAAAATGATCCGAATCTCAACAAAGGGCAAATACGGTGCCCGCCTGATGGTTCAATTGGCTATAAACTATGGCAATGGCCCGATGTTACTTAAGGATATCGCTGAAAAAGAGAATCTGTCCGTCCGTTATCTGGAACACCTTATTCCACCCTTGAAGTCGGCCCGGTTAATTCACTCCATTCGCGGAGCTCGTGGAGGCTACACTCTCGCCAAAACACCTGTGGAGATTACATTGAAGGATATCATCCGGGCGCTGGAAGGGCCTCTTTCGCCTTCTGAATGTGTGGAATCGCCAGAAGTTTGCGACCGCTCCGGTTTTTGCATCACCCGCGATATATGGGTTGAACTGGAAAAAACAATTTCGGCAACTCTTGCGATGCACACACTGGCAGACCTTGTTCAGAAATATTTATCAACCACTTATTATGGAGAAGCTCGTTCACAATGAAAACGATTTATCTTGATCATGCCGCTACAACAGCAACTGATCCAAAAGTACTGGAAACCATGTTACCCTACTTTCATGAGCATTATGGAAATCCATCAAGCATTTATTCAATGAGTCGCGTTTCAAAAAACGTAATTGAAAATGCCCGTGAAATACTTGCTAATGCCATTGGCGCCGCACCGCGGGAAATCGTCTTTACCAGCGGCGGCAGCGAAAGCGATAATTTTGCCATCAAAGGCGTTGCCCAGGCATTAAGAGATAAGGGCAATCATATTATCACCTCTCAAATCGAACATCATGCGGTCCTGTATACCTGTAAGTTTCTGGAAAAGAATGGGTTTACAGTAACTTATCTGCCGGTCGATCACGACGGAATTGTGAAGTTGAACGAATTGGAAAAGGCAATCACTCCCCAGACAATTTTAATTACGGTCATGCACGCCAATAATGAAATCGGCGCAATTCAACCGATAAGACAGATTGGCGAAATTGCCCGAAAACACGGAATCACATTTCATACCGATGCCGTACAGACATTCGGTCATATCCCGGTCAATGTAGATGATCTGAATGTCGATTTACTGAGCATTTCCGGACACAAGTTTTACGGTCCGAAAGGGGTTGGAGCGCTTTACATTCGGCGCGGCACAAAGATTACTCCTCTAATTCACGGTGGCGACCAAGAACATCGCCGACGTGCATCAACTGAAAATGTGCCCGGAATTATCGGAATGGGTAAAGCCGTTGAAATCGCACTTACTACGATGGATAGCGAAGCAAAACGGCAAATTGCACTAAGGGATGAATTTATCAAAACATTACTCGATACGATTCCGGATACAATTTTGAATGGTCATCCAGTTAATCGTTTACCCAATAATGTGAATATATCTTTCGAAGGCATTGAAGGCGAATCTATCCTGCTCAATCTCGATATGGAAGGGATCGCTGCATCCACCGGATCTGCCTGCAGTTCGTCCAGTCTGGAACCCAGCCATGTTCTTTTGTCGATTGGACTGACCCATGAATTCGCTCACGGTTCAGTTCGTTTTTCTCTGGGCAGAAATACAACAAAAGAGGAACTCGATTACGTCGCAGAAATTCTTCCCGGTATTATTAAGAAACTTCGCGCCATGTCGCCACTCTATAAAAAATAAGGATCCGAATTAATGGAACAGTATAGCGAAAAAGTAATGGAACACTTCAGAAATCCGCGTAATGTCGGAAAAATTGAAAATCCCGACGGAATCGGGCATGTTGGAAATCCGATGTGCGGTGATGTTATGGAACTTTATATTAAAGTCAAAGACAATGTAATTGTCGACGCAAAATTCAAAACTTTCGGCTGTGGCGCCGCGATTGCCACCAGCTCAATGGCAACGGAACTTGTAATCGGCAAAACAATTGAAGAAGCCCAGACCATCACCAATAAAGTTGTAGCAGAAGCTCTGGACGGACTTCCGCCGATAAAAATGCACTGCTCAAACCTTGCGGAAGAGGCGCTGGAAGCCGCGATAAAAGATTATCACGAAAAACTCGCTCACAAAAAGGCGTGATTTTCCGGATTCAAATTCCACTATAGCAAAAACTTTTAAAGCGTACAGAACTATTGTACCGCTTAATCAATTATAATTCCCCCTCTCCCCTGCCCCAAGTTGAAACCGCTATTGTAACCTCAGAGCTCCTGACCTGATATTGAAAAAACAGTGATTTACTTCAATGAATTCGTAAAATAAAATGTCATAATCTGTGATAAACCGGGAGTGCTGATTTCAAATTTCAAATATCAAAGTGGATGGTCTCGTAAAAAGTAAAAATCATGTCATTCTGAATGAGGTACGAATGAAGAATCTCAGCCAATTATCGACGAGATTCTTTGTTGCTCCGCTGCTCCAGAATGACAGCTTCGGGCCTTTTTACGAGACCATCAAAGTGCAAATTGCAAAATAAGGATGT
>JAGHBC010000066.1 GCA_021161185.1 Fidelibacterota bacterium | reverse complement strand
TAAAAAGTCTGGGGAGTGTCATTCTGAGTGATAACGAAGAATCTCTAATGCCTTTACGAACAATGTTATGGAGATTCTTCACTTCGTTCAAGAATGACATATTTTCCCCTTTTTACGAAACCATCATATTTTGATTTACCATTATTATGCTCTTCAAGGCGGTTATATGTATTGACGGTATATCCGATATAGAATGATTGATCGATTTCGGATTGAAGTATATAGGTAAAATATGACCTGATTTGAGCGAGAGACGGGACTCGAACCCGCGACAACCACGTTGGCAACGTGGAGCTCTACCAGCTGAGCTACTCTCGCATTTCTTAAAAAGCGTCCGAATTTATATTAGAATTACTCTTAATGCAACACTTTTTGAGGCGAAATTAAATATTTTTTATATTCAAATCATCAGTTGATATAAATTGCAAAACCATCTAACTTTTGGTGCGTATGAAAAAAGAAATAAATTATCATAAATATTGTGTTATTATTCCTGCCTATAATGCGGCAAATACAATTACTGAATTGATTAAGGCTATTTATGAAACAAATATTTTGCTTAAAATAATTGTTATTGACGACGGTTCAACCGACGGTACCTCTGCTATGGCTGAGCCATTTCCAAACGTAAACGTATATACACACGACCGGAACAGGGGAAAGGGTGAGGCAATAAAAACTGGTATAAGAGAAGCATGTTTAGCTGGATTTCAATATGCAATATTTATTGACGCCGATTTGCAGCATGATCCTTTAAAAATCGGAGAGTTTATAAATATCAGAGAAAAATGCGGATCTGATATTGTTTTGGGACGACGATCATTTTTTAAAACCACCATGCCGCTTCACCGCATTTTTTCAAACAGCATTACTTCATTTATGATTTCATTGCGTACCAACCGCAGAGTGCATGACAGTCAATGCGGTTATCGGTTAGTTGATATCACAAAAGTACCCATTGGAAATATTACAGAAACAGGATTCCAGTTCGAAAGTGCATTTTTAATAAAAATGCTCTCGTTTGGATTAAAGTATTCTGAGATACAGATACCTACAATCTACAATAAATCAGTGAGTTCCATAAATAATCTCATGGACACTGTTCGATTTATTATTTTGTTTTTTAAAAGTTATTTATGGTTTTGAAATAGTAAAAAAATCGGAGTTTTACTCATGGCTGAAATACTGAAAATGGTGGCGATTACTTTTCTTCCTGCTCTGGAACTCAGAGCCTCAATACCCTACGGCATTTTTGGAACGGATTTCCATTGGTCGAGTGTGTTTATCATTTGTGTTGTTGCAAATTTTATTGTTGGTATCGTTATTTTCATTTTCTTGGAATGGATCATCAAATTGATATGTTTGATAAAACCGATAGAAGCACTTTGGAAAAGATATATAGACAGAACCCAAAAACGTATTTCCAAAGGAGTCGAAAAATACGGTGAATGGGCAGTCGCAGTATTCATAGGAATACCATTACCGGGTTCGGGTGTATATACGGGCGCAGTGGCTTCGTTTTTAATCGGATTAAATTTAAAAAAATTCATTGTCGCTAATCTGATTGGTGTAATTATCGCTGGTGTTTTAGTTACCTTGATTTGTTTAACAGGTTCCGGATTATCAAATATTTTTATCAAACAGATTTAGGAAATACTTTGTTATAATTTTTTGAAATCCTAAATTAATAGGCTTTCTAAATTTAAAATATTTTCGGGGTGTAGCGCAGTCCGGTAAGCGCGCTTCGTTCGGGACGAAGAGGTCGGAGGTTCAAATCCTCTCACCCCGACAAATCAAATAAAAAGTACTTAACACCAAACGTAGAAATCGGAGGTTAACCCCGCCAATGGCGGGGCCTATTCTCTTGAAAGCACGTTATGCTTAATCCCGCACTTTTTTAATGAAGAAAAAAAGCAAAACGAGAAATCAGAGACGCGGCTATTGTAAGATAAAAATAAAAAAGCCCCACGTTAAGTGAGGCTTCTTGTACGCCCAGGAGGACTCGAACCCCCAACCTTCTGGTCCGTAGCCAGACGCTCTATCCAATTGGGCTATGGGCGCATCACTTTAAAAAAACATCTGAATTTACATGCTTTTCATTTTTTTGACAATTAAAAAGATTGAAAAATACGCTCATTTAGACTATTTTCTAACGATAGTTTAATAAAAGGTGATTTTGATGCGTAACTTAAATTTTATAATTGTAATGATTCTACTGTTAAATCAGTTTTTTGCCTCTAAATTGCAAATAGATAATTGGAGTGATAGCCAGGCTAAATTGGTGAAAAATGAAAATTACTGACTACAAGTTCGGTTTAATGGCAATCGATGATAAAATATACCATCGGGATCTAATTATTTTTCCCGACAGGATACAATCTGAATGGTGGCGAGATAAAGGACACAGATTACAGATTAAAGATATCCGTAAAGTTATTGAGCAAAAACCGGAATATCTAATCATTGGTACGGGTAAATATGGCTTTATGAAAGTTGATAAACAGCTGGTAAACACATTGAATGATCTGAAAATCAAATATTTTATTGGAAAGACTTTTCAGGCTGTCAGAAAATTCAATGAAATCCCCGACACAGTCCGCAAAATCGCAGCATTTCATCTTACTTGTTGATGAGCACACTATTTTTATAATAATTGCCTAAAAATGTTGCAGCCTCTATGAAAAACTGGTAATTTTGACCGTTTATTACAGCGATTATGTATGTATATCCAATCCCCAAAGGAATGAAATGAGACAAACAAATTTTGGAATTACACTATGAACTTTGATGCATCTGCCTTGCCGTCCGGAATTTATATCTATCGGCTGATTACCGAAAACTTTCAGGATTTGAAGAGGATGATACTGATCAAATAGGAACATATCAGATATGAAACTGACAATCTTAGGCTCCGGCTACTTTATTCCCACAAAAAATCGTAATTGTTCCGGTTATTTACTGGAGATAGGCGGGGAGTCCGTTCTTCTCGATTCCGGACCCGGTACGTTGCGGCAATTGATTCGAAGCGGTCATTCTATCTGGGAAATTTCAAAAATATTTTTCAGCCATTTTCATCTGGATCATACCGCAGATCTTCCGTCAATCCTGTTTACCCGAAAATACTCTAAACCCGATGGCGATGCTGGCAGAGAATTGTCAGTTTACGCTCATCCTGAATTTGGCAGATTTATTGAGGGATTTGAGAATTTGTATGGAAATTCGATTGTAAACCTTGATTACCCATACAGATTTCATCCTGTCCAAATTGGTGAATATTCCTTCGATAACTTTAATGTATCGGTTTTCAAAGGAAAGCACACTAATCAGAGCTTAATATATCGCTTTAATGTGATGGGTGGTAAGTCTTTGATATATACGGGTGATACAGGATTGTCAAAAGAGTTAATATTAGCCTGTCAAAACACTTCGGTGCTATTAATCGAGTGCTCAAGCAGCAATTCAAATCCGGTTGAAGGGCATATGACGCCTTTGGATTTATCAGTTTTAATTCACAAAAGTCAACCGGAGCTGACCTTGTTGACGCATATTTCTCCGGAGACAGACTACGAATCACTTATTGATGAAATAAGCGTTCCGTCCGGTTGCATTGTGAAGAAGATCGAAGACTTTCAGACCTTCGAAATATAGAATTAGCCAGCTTATTATTCTGCGATTTCATATCAATATATTGGACAAGTTCCTTATTAATATAATGATAGGAAGATGATTAAGATAGAAATAGGGTATCCCTGCTAAGGAATAAATCCAGAGATATATTCATCTTTAGTTCTCGTCCCGGATTTGCGCTTATCGGGTAAGCGTTTAGTAATAGACGTGGAGTCATATACAAAAACACATTAGACAATACAATTAAATAATTTCATAACACACTAATATATCATATAGTTAGATCATCTCTACAGTTAATTTT
>JAGHBC010000158.1 GCA_021161185.1 Fidelibacterota bacterium | reverse complement strand
AAATTATAGAGTATTTATATACAAAAGGATTGTACAAAAAAACGATCTCATATTCAAAACAACTGATCACAAAATACCCACAAAGTGAAAATATTGCTCAAGGTGTCTATATGCTCCTGAGCAGTTTCAGCGTTATGAATAAAAAGGATTCGGTTGATTATTATTATGATTATTATTTAAAACGCTATCCTGATCTTGATCTGAAATTTTATAATTACCAGAGTGCTCCTGCATATGTGACCGTCGAGCAGGTTGCAACAAAAACACCAGCCGCCAAACAACCGGTTGCTCCTCCAATGACCGTTAGTCGGGGGAAATTTACGTTACAGGTTGGAGCTTTTGGAAATCCGCAAAATGCTCTCATGTTAAAGAATCGTCTGAAAACTCTGGGGTATGATCCTTATGTCCAAAAAATCAAAGGTAATAACCAGGATCTTTTATCCGTTAGAGTTGGGAGATTTAATTCCCGTAATGATGCCGTCACCGCGAAAAAACGTCTTAAGACAATGCACAAAATTGATAGTATTGTAGTTCAAAGGGATTCATGGGAATGATTGCAACCCCGGTGGGTGCCACGGTCTTCAAAATCGCTGTCTCCGACACAATCGGAGAGCTGGGTTCGACTCCCAGGCGTTCCCGCAAATTAATTTTTAACCGCTTTAATTTTTCTTTCTGTTGATTTTGGTTGGCTTAACTCGCTGTATGCTCTCAGTAAATTGGTACTAAACTGTTTTCTATTCAAATAGGTCAGAGTGGGTACCCGTCCTTTCAAAAATAATTTCATTTTCTTTGATTTTGTATACCAATAACCAATCTGGTTCAATATGACATTCTCGCCGACCTTTATAGTTGCCTACTAGTTTATGGTCTTTATAATTCGCGTCAAGTCGCTCTTCATTCACAAGTTTTGTGATGACGACTTTTATCTTTTCTTGTGGTTTTTCTCGTTTTTGCATTCTTTTGATGTCTTTTGCAAATTGCTTGGTATAGGTTGGTCTCAGCACCTATATCCCTAACTTATCGAACATATCATCAGTATCTTCACAACGAATGAGATTTCTGTTTGCGTCTGTGTTTTTGAATACTTTTTCCGTTGTCTTATTGGGGATAACGACGTTAAATGGTAATCCATTCCTTAATTTTACCTGTCTATAAAATAGATTGATTGCCTCTGTTGTGGAGAGCCCTAATTTTTTAAAAAGTTTTTCTACTTCTGTCTTCAGGCCAGGCTCAATTCTTGCCCTAACTGTTGCTACTTTAGACATATCATTCACCTCCTTATCTCGTAGAAATGAGTTCGACATAAATAATATAGCCCATACGGGCCATAAAAGTCAATGGTTTTTTACAGGGAGACTGAAATAATAGACTTGTATTTTTGTGTGTTATAGGCTAAAATAACTACAGGTTCTTTGTTTAATTGATGGTCCAGGGGTGCTAGCCCAGTTCTCGATGATTGTGCGATGGGTTGGCTGAGAAAATACCCTATGAACCTGATCTGGATAATGCCAGCGAAGGGAGATTGCTATGAAACACAAATCATTTCTTACGTTTTTCTTCATTTTTCTTTTTCCGTTTTTCATTTTTCAATCAGCTTTTGCCGCAGATTATGTAATCAGCGGAAAATTACTGTCCATTGAAACCGGCAAACCGGTGGAATATGCCAATATTTTACTGACAACCGGCGAGGGGACCTATTCCGGCGAGACAGGTGATTTTCAAGTTAAATCTGAAAAATTACCGGTTAAAGTAACCATATCTCACATTGCTTTTCGAGATACTTCCTTTACAGTTTATAGTCAATCTATCGGTAATATTTATCTAAGAGCTGAAGTTATAGCGGGCGAAGAGGTTTTTGTTACGGCGACCAGAGCCGTGAAAGGCAAATCCCCGGTGGCTTTTTCAACATTGTCTATTGAAGAGATTAAGGCTCGTTATACGGTTGAAGATGTCCCTATGATTCTGGCGATGGAACCGGGTGTCTATTCCTACAGTGAAAGCGGCAACGGGACCGGATATTCTTATGTCCAGATTCGGGGCTTTGATCAGAGCCGCATCGCGGTGATGATGAATAATGTGCCTTTGAATGATAATGAAAGTCATCAGGTCTATTGGGTTGATCATGGTGATGTTCTTGCCGATGCCGAAGATGTTCAGATTCAACGCGGTATCGGGAATAGCCTCTATGGATCTTCAGCTTTTGGGGGCTCGATTAATGTGTTGACATCGATCGGCGCCAAAAATCCGGAATTTGTGGTGAATGTCGGCGCCGGCTCGTACAATACATCTAAAATCCATCTAAAAGCCACTAGTGGAGCGCTTTTCAATAAGAGAATAAAACTGTCGGCAAGGCTTTCACAAATTAAATCCGACGGATATCGTGATTTTCATGATACCGTCCAAAAGTCAGGCGCCTTTGGGATTGAATATGACGGTAAAAACTTTACGCATCAATTCAGAGCATTAGTCGGCTATGAGAACAGTCATCTGATGTGGGACGGGATTTCCGCCAATGAAATCAATGACCGCGAAAAACGGAGGGCAGGCTATCAATCTTATATTGATGACTTTTTACAACAAATCTATTCACTGAACAGCTCCTGGCGGATCAATGACTGTCTTCACTTTGGCAATATTGCTTATTTGGTAAAGGGCAGAGGATATTACGAAGTATTTAAAGAAGGATGTGACTTTTATTCTTATAATCTGGATGTTAATGACCAATATTCCGATTCCCTGGAAATGAAGCTGAAAACTGACCTTTTGCGAAGGAAATGGATCGTAAATACCTATTTCGGAATTATTCCGACATTAACTTACATCCGCGATAAATATCGTCTTGACGTTGGCGGTGAGATTCGCTCCTATACCGGCGATCATTACGGTGAAATTACCGACTTCTCATATCCGGATTTAGCGGCGCTAATTTCCGAAGACTGGCACCGCTATTATAACTATATCGGTGAAAAACTGATCACTACCGGCTTCGCGCACTTTGCTTTTGAACCGCTGGAAAAATTGAAACTGATTGCCGATCTGCAATATCAGCGTGTGCATTGGAATATGGATCAAAAAAAGATCGGACATGCCGTCGGATATCAATTGGATGCAAAATGGAATTTTGTAAATCCGCGCCTGGGGGCGATTTATTCGTTCTCTGAGGAATTGTTTGTCTTTGCCAATTATGGCAAAGCCCAACGGGAACCGGCGGATGACCAAATTATTGAAGCCGACGATGTGTGGAATGCTCCCCAAAAAGCCTCGGCTGAATTAATTCATGATTATGAATTAGGAGGCAGATATAGAATCAGGCAACTTGAAATCGATCTGAATCTTTACCGGATTAACTATAAAAATGAGCAGATGAAAAATATCGACATCGAACAGGAGGGTGAATACAGCTATTACCATTCCGATGCGACATTACACCAGGGCCTGGAATTGGAAGTGGCCTATCAGCCTTCATCTTTCTGGACGTTGAACCTGAACGGCAGTGTCAGTCAGCATATTTTCCATACCGGTGACTGGAAAGATAAGATTATCCCCAATGTTCCTTGTTTGTTATTAAATGGTAGTGTAGGCGTGAATCCAACAAAACAGATAAATATTTATATGAGTTCACGTTTTGTTGGGAAACAATACCTTGATAATCAGAATCTCGGAACCAATGACGCTTACTGGTTATTGGATGTCGGCGTCCGGTATTTTTTCAAAAATGTTGAACTTAATTTTAAGCTGAATAATATCATGGATAAACTATATTCGACCTATGGATATGGCTATGAAAGGGGCGGCTACTATGCCTATTACTGGCCCGGCGCGACACGGAATGGGTTTATATCGATTTCCTATAAATTTAAAAAATGAAGTGATCCTGCCGACTAAATATTATGTGATGTTTAGAAATATCTTAAAATATTTCCAAACCCGATAAATTTGTTGCATTATACAGGTTGAATTTTCAACTGTCGTTTGTATTTTATCCGCATTTCCAGAAAAAAGGGGTAATATTGAGAATATTTAAAATCTGCAAACGCCCAGGGATAAGGAGAGTAATTCCCTTTTTCATAATGTAAAACCATGTCCGCATAAATCCCGCTGCTCAGGTAGATTTTGTTAATCCCGTATTTTGCCGATGCCAGAACGACTTTATCGTAATCCATATAACCGACATCGAGATTGACTTTGCGCCTGGCGTCAACTGTCAGACTGTCTTCTATTCGATTGGTTATTAATTTTGCCTGCGCCAGGTAGTCAGGCGTTCTTAATTCGGCAAATGAATAGAATTTTCGAAAAATCGGTACGCCCATTTCCGCATTGTAATAATCTGTATTTTCGAAAGCAAATGGTTGACTTTTCTGATCAACTACCCCAAAGTGTCTTGTTAGTAATTTAACAGACTTTTCCAGCAGCGTTTCAGAGGAAAATAATGCTCCCACAAAATATTTGACTGGTTTGACGATTTCCGGCTTCATCTTAAACGGTTTCCCAATAACATCCATGATTTAGCATTACAAATAATAATGAAAGTATATTTCTATCAATCTTATATTTGTGAAATTCGTGGACTGCTTTCATATAAATTATTTAATCCATTTGGGAACTTTATAGCCCAATTCTTTATCGTAGTGCAAATTGTCGCGCAGAGCAGACTCGGCTTTTTTGACAATCTCTTCTGGGATATTGAAATATTTTTTAGTGATTGCCGATATTTCTTCCTGGAATTTGCCTTTATATGTCAGATCGGAGCCTTCGCGTTTTAAATAGTGATTATGAAGATAGATAAACCCGGTTTCATCTCTTTTAGAAAGGCAAATGCCGTGCATGGTCATCCAGTGAAACGACCGTTCCCAGTGTCCTTGAAAATTCTCCATATCAGTAGGAACTTTGGCAAATGTATAGCGTAATTTCATCTGTTTACCGCCGGGAGTCCAGAGTAAAAATCGATCAGTTTCGGAATCATGGGTTAGGAATATGGGGAAATTGGTGTCCGAGGGACTTATTTCCAGAGGTTTCGATAATAAATATCCCGGATCAAGCAGATATTCCTTACCGTCCTGTTTTAGCGCCAGGGCGCAGTGACTGTTTTCACCGGCTCTCATATCCGCCATAATTATACAGGTTTCATAACCGAGATAGTCCAGTATGCTTTTTAGCAGGAATGTCAGGGAAAAACAGGTGCCGCCAAGGTTGAATCTTTTGTGGTCGGATAGAATCTCGCCCGGCATTCGGAAATGGTGAGTGTCCGGGTTATGATTGAGTTTAATAATCTTGCTTAAATTTTCATAAGGCAGACTGGAAAAATGATTTAATATTGTTGATACCTGTTCTATAGATGGTTTCCGGTCATCAATATTGTGCATTTTCAGGAAATATTCGGCGGCATCGGTTTGTTTTTTGGGATCCAGTTCGGGCTTCATAATTAAAAAGTTAGGTATGTTTGCAAATAAAACCAAATCACGCAATGCGGGCAAGAGTCTTGACTTGAGAGTTACTTTTCCGTAAAATTCCACTGATTAAAAAACAGTCCTATTTATTTCCTGATACGGGCTGGATATTAAAAACTGAGGACAAGAATTATGGCAAAAATTGTCTTTATCACGGGGGCAACCTCCGGATTTGGGAAAGGCTGCGCAGAACGATTTGCCGCTGGAGGCTGGCGGCTTATTTTGGTTGGACGCCGGGCCGACCGGCTAAAAAATATTCAGGAAGAGTTGAGAATAAAAGCCGATGTTTTAGCTTTGGAGCTGGACGTCCGGAATCGTCAGAAGGTGTTCAGCGTCATTAATTCGCTACCGGTGGAGTATTCAAGAATTGATTTACTGGTCAATAACGCCGGGTTGGCTATGGGATTAGAGCCCGCCAACTCTGCCAATCTTGATGATTGGGATACAATGATTGATACGAATATAAAAGGTTTGGTCTATTGTACCCGGGCGGTTTTACCGGGGATGGTAGCGCAAAATTCCGGACAGATTATAAATATCGGATCTGTATCAGGGAATTGGCCTTATCCGGGCGGTAATGTTTATGGTGCGACTAAAGCCTTCGTCCAGCAATTCTCCCGGAATCTGCGGGCTGACTTGCTCGGTAAAAAAATACGGGTAACGAATATTGAACCCGGCATTGCCGAAACAGAATTTTCCATTGTCCGATTTGGAGGCGATAAAGAACGCGCCGGAAAAGTATATGAAGGTACGAAAGCGTTATCAGCGGGAGATATAGCTGATATTGTCTGGTGGATCGCCAATACACCGGAGCATGTCAATATTAACCAAATTGAAGTAATGCCGACATTTCAGGCCTGGGGACCTTTAGCCATTCACCGGGAATAATTTTAAAAAAAGAAAATAATTGTGACAAAAAAAATAATCAATCGCAAAAGAGAACACTTAAAAATCGTTCATAACCAGGACATTAATTTTAAGGAGACCTCAGCAGGATTTGAAAACTACGCCTTTATTCATAATGCTCTGCCGGAAATAGACATCGAAGATGTGAATATTCAAACCACATTTCTCGGCTATAAATTACAATCTCCTATGATGATCTGTTCGATGAGCGGAGGAGAAGAGGAGAGCGCCGATCTTAATAAAGATCTGGCAATTGCTGCCAATCGGTCAAAAATTGCTCTGGCGCTCGGCAGTATCCGTCCGGCGCTGAAAAGCCGGGAGGCGATTAAGAGCTATACAGTGGCGCGGGAAAATGCGCCGGATATTCCGGTTATCGCTAATATCGGCGCCACGCAGCTGATTAAAGATTTTAATTCAAGTAAATTGCTGAAACTGTTGAAAGACATTCGGGTTGATGCAATATCGATCCACTTAAATCCCCTTCAGGAAGCGCTCCAGCCCGAAGGCGAGCCCCATTTTAAAGGTGTCAGCAGGGCTATCGAAATTTTAAGAGAAACTCTGCCGTATCCTGTAATTGTTAAAGAGGTGGGATTTGGATTTTCTACCGATGTAATCAGGCGGCTTCAAAAAATCGGCATACAATGGATCGATATTGCCGGCGCCGGTGGTACTTCATGGTCCCGGATAGAACATTTCCGGACAGAAAATAAACTTAGTCAGGCCGTTGCCGAGCAATTTTTCGAATGGGGCATACCGACGACAGAATCTATCGTGCAGGCTGTTCAGGTGAAGCGTATGAATATCATTGCATCAGGCGGAATAAATGACGGGTTGAAATTTGCGAAAGCAATAGCCCTGGGCGCCAGACTTGCCGGAGCGGCAATGCCTTTTTTGCGTATGCGAAACAGTAACGGTATAGACGGATTAGTGGATTTCATCAAGGTCTATTCCGACACCTTGCGTATCAGTATGTTTTGCACAGGCTGCCGTAATTTGAACGAATTCAGCGGCAATCCAGCAGTGCTTTCTTATCGGAAAAATTAAAATATTGGTTAAGTTTATAATGATGAAAGAAATGGCTCAAAAAGGTAAAACGATTTTATTGCTGAGTTTACTGATGTTGTTTTCAGGCTTTGTTGCGGCGGAAGAGTATTCAATACTTTTTTCCGCCTCAGTGCAGGGTGAAACCGAACCCTGTGGGTGAAAATCCAATCGGCTTGGCGGTCTGCCAAGGAAAGCAACCATTTTTCAGCAATATAAGAAGGTCCACGATAATCTGTTGATCCTGGATGCGGGTGATCTGTTTTTTAAATCGTTAAACGCACCGGCAGGCGATATTAAAAAGCGTATGGAGACCGCCCGAACGATGATTGACGGGTATAATGCTATTGGGTATCAGGCATACAATGTATCGTCGAAAGATTTTACTGCAGAAAGAGTGTTCATTAAGGAGCTTCAGCAAACAGCAAAGTTTCCGTTCATTTCTGCAAATATTTTAGACAGCCTGACCCGACAGCCGATTTTTAAACCATATATTATTAAAAAGGTTGGCAACAAGAAATTCGGAATAGTCGGCGTTACTTCAGCACCGTCGAAGCCAATTTCCGGAATCGAAGTATTGCCGCCTTTTGATGCTCTAAAAGATATACTTCCCAAAATCCGAAAAAAAGCGGACTATATTATTTTACTTGGAAATCTTGAACGAAAAGACGAAACCAAACTCCTGACGGATCCGGTGGATGTGGATTTTGTTTTATTATCCGGAGGGTACCGTTATTCCCGTGATTTGGAAACAAGAGATAAAATGCTCGTGGCGCGCTGTGGAAATATCGGAAAATACGTGGGGATCATCAAGTTTGATTTGCAGAATGCCAAAGAGAAATTAGCCGATATTTCGAAAGCCGATCTTCAGATAGCCTATGCTCAGAAACGCCTGGATTCCTTCATGTCTGCTGCAAATGGACAGCCCGTGGAAAAATATTACAGCAGCAATCCTACCGTATTGACTACAATAAAAAGTCTAAAAGATCAGATTGAAAAATTATCAAAGGAAAATAAACAGGTAACCAACCCGGTTACTTACGAATTGATCGGTCTGGATGAAACCATTCCGGATGACCAACCAATAAGAGCAAAATTGAACGAATTAGAACAAAAATTGAATAGCACTCGAAACAGAAGATAAATCAAGCTTCATTTAAATTCTATTTTATTCTGTTTTAATTGTTTTAGGCTTCATTGAATACGTTTCATAAATAATATTTTGAAAAGGATTAT
>JAGHBC010000042.1 GCA_021161185.1 Fidelibacterota bacterium | reverse complement strand
GAATGTACCAGGGATATTTGAAATTTGAAATCAGAACTCCCGGTTTATCACAGATTATGACATTTTATTTTACGAATTCATTGAAGTAAATCACTGTTTTTTCAATATCAGGTCAGGAGTTCTGATGTTTATGGATTTTTTATTGCGTGAATAGGAAAGGATCCGATTATTTGATTAACAACATTGATCGGGAGCTGATGTTTTCTTTTTGTTGCAATCGATAGATGTAAACGCCGGTGGGTAAATCCGAAACTTTCAAATGAACCTGATGAAGCCCGGGCGGTTGAACTTTTTGAACTAACGTGGATACTTTTTCCCCGATAAGATTGTATAGTATAAGGGTTGTAAAACTCGAATGCGGAAGAGTATAGCAAATCACGGTTGAGGAGTTGAAGGGATTGGGATAGTTTTGTTCGAGGAAAAAATCATTTACAATATCCGAGACGTGAATATTTGCCAGGATAGTAATCGTCGCCAGTGCGAGTTTTGACATATTGTGGAAAAATTTGATATTGAATTTATCAATTGTGTCCGTTGAATAGTGATTAAAGGGATAATCAGCGCCGTCCCGAAAGGCTTCACCGATAAAAACCGCGCTAAAGCCATGTTCCCAAAATTTTCGATGGTCGCTTTGAGTTGAACCGGGGTTATAGATTATCGGTTGCAGACTATCAATATAAGTATTTGAGATGGAATAGATTGAATTCCCAAGATCAATGGAATTGGCGAAATCATCAATATTAATAGAGAACAGTTGTTTGTCATCTGGATCGTAGGCGATCATATCCAGATTAATAACACCCTGGATAGTGTCGTTGTCACGGGCGGCATTAAAAGCATAATGTTCACTTCCCCAAAGTCCTTTTTCTTCTGCGTCCCAGAGAGCGAATACAATAGTATAGTCGGTTTCAATATTCTTCAGGATTCTGGCTGCTTCCAGGATGGCTGCTATACCACTGGCGTTATCGTCGGCGCCGGGTGCAGGTTGGTTTGGAAAAAGATTAATGGAATCATAGTGAGCGCAAAGTATGTATTTTTGATTCGGATATTGTTTTCCCGGATGAGCTGCCAGTAGGTTACATATTTCGCCAGTTCCACGGTAGAATTGTTGTTCAACAGGACTGTATCCGTATTCTTTGAAAGTTGCTTTAAGATATTCCGCTGCCATATCGTGATCCGGATGTCCGAGTTGCCGGGATGTAATTATCGTATTAACCCGGTTTATTCTGACCGATTCTTCACCCGAAAGAATGCGAACATGCCGAATTAGATTATCAATATTTACCTGATCAATGAGTTCGGGAATTGACGGGCTGACTGTTTGAGAATAGAGAACCGACAGCAGGCAAAAAATGAATGTTATTAATTTTCTAAGTTTTTTTCGCATTAAACTATTTCAGACAACCGTACATGTTCTTACCACGTTTGGAAATTACAATTATTCGCCGAGTTCTCAAAATTAATTGGTCAAGCAAAGTTTTCATCTTGATTATATTACAGTTGAGACAACCCTAATTTATTATGGTGATAAAATTCGGTTGTCTTCGGGCAGATAAAAACCAGATTTATTTAAAATAGTATTGGATTTATTATTGGGTTGATTAAATTTTAACAAATGTACTTAAAAAAATTATGTAGACGGAATCATTTATTTTCTGATTATACATTTTTATATTTGACCAATGAAACGAAGAGGTTGTAATGCGAAAATCTATTGTTATTTTATTCAGTCTTTTGCTTGCTCAATATCTTTCAGCGGCATCGGTTCGGAAAGCGGGTTACAAATATCTGCCGGACCAGGTCGTTGTGAAATTGGCAAACAAAACAAGCGACGTATATTCTGTCACTGTTCTCCAACGAATCAGCCTGGCAAAAGGCGTAAAAGATGCTGTCAAACCGTTAGTTGACGTACCGAAGCTGAAATCCGTCGCACTAGCTAAATCAATTGGGCTGGATCGTATTTATATTGTTCAAGTCGCGCCGATGGGTGATATTCGGCAATTATGCGAAGAACTCAACATGGACCCGGAAGTCGAATGGGCAGAACCTGTTTATATAATTCCTCAAGAGGATGTACCTAACGACCCGAGATATGGAGATCAATACCATCTTCCACAAATAATGATGCCCGAAGCATGGGATGTTGTGAAAGGAGATTCTTCTGTTGTGATTGCGATTATTGACTCAGGGGTTGATTATCTGCATAAAGATTTAAAGGACCAGATTTGGATTAACCCGGGCGAAGATATAGACGGTGACGGTCTGTTTACAGCCGCCGATTCAAACGGTGTTGACGATGATAATAACGGCTTCGTTGATGATGTGGTTGGCTGGGACTGGGTTACGGGAGTAAGCGATACTTCAGAAACCCCGGATCCGGATAGTGCCCCACCATGGGAAGATGGTGAAGTCCCGGATAACGACCCGATGGATGTGAACGGTCATGGCACGCACTGCGCCGGATTGGCGGCGGCAACGACGAATAATGGCGACGGCGTAGCGTCCGTTTCCTGGGGATGTAAAATTATGCCTCTTAGAATTGGCTGGACCACTTATAGTGGTAATGGCTTTGGATTATCTACCTGGATGTCACAGGCTTTTATATACGCGGGTGATAACGGCGCAAAAGTCGCCAACCTGAGCTATGGGAATAGCCAGGCGGTATTAGAAGGGGCGCGTTATGCCTTTGATCATGATGTAGCTATTACTACTTCAGCAGGAAATGAAAATGGACTTATCGGAGATCCTCTCGGCGTCGCGCCATGGGCGATGACGGTCACGGCGGTTGACGGCAACGATTACAAAACCGGGTATTCCAACTTTGGGCCCAATGCAACAGTTGCCGCACCCGGAGGCGCCGGAACAGGTGAAGACCCGGGGCTTTGGAGTACTTATCCCAAAGACATCTATGGACAGGCATCGGGAACTTCCATGGCATCTCCCGTGACAGCCGGGTTGCTGGGGCTGGTCCGTTCGCAGCGCCCGGAATGGTCCGCCAGTAAAGCGATGTATCAGGTTGTTGGAACAGCCGATAATATTGATTCTAAAAATCCTGAATACGCCGGCATGTTGGGGGGACGAATTAACGGCTACCGGGCCGTTACCGAAACAGTAATCCCCGAGCCCAAATTATCCCTGGAAAAAGTGGATATCAGCGATGCCGGCGGCAACAATAACGGGATTGCTGATCCCGGCGAGACGATTCAGCTGGTTGTTCATATTAAAAACCGTTGGGCGCCGACCTCCAGTGTGACGATGAAGTTGCTCCCTGAAGAAGGTGAAGAACGTTTGACTGTAAATGTAAATGTATCGGAGTTTGTTTTAGATTCTCTATATGGTATTGAGGATGCTGAATATGACCATAGCAATAGTGAAACTCCTTTTGAAGTCACTCTTGCCAGTGCATTACCGCCCTCGATGATTCCTATGGCTGTAGTGGTTGAAAATGCGGTGGTCAGCGACACTTTCAAATTTAATATTCCGGTTCATCCAATGGTTCTGTTTGTTGATGATCATCTTGGCGGCGGCGGTACCGGAGATGATATACCGATCAGATCCTATTATGATGATGTCTTTAATAAGCTGGGTATTGTGTATGATTACTGGTTGAACAGGGAAGCGCCCGATAGCGCCTATATTGTCAAGTTTCCCATAGTTATCTGGGCTTGTGAATGGGCGTTTCCGTCTCTGAATACCGACGACCGGAATGTTCTTTCATACTATCTGGAAAACAGTGGCAACTTGTTCCTGTCTGGACAAGATGTTGCCTGGGATCTGGCGGATGGCACCAGTGAAAGCAATGAATATTTTCACACTTCAGGGGCCTCCAAAACATGGCTTGAAAATTATATAGCAGTTGATTATCTGTCCGACGCCGGTGGTATTAGTCCTGCTATAGCAGTTGGTGAGCCAGGATTCTTTGACCTTCCGCCTTTTGAATTCATGCTACCTAATCGTGCTCTGGATAATCAATATCCTGATGAGATCAGCCCTCGGACCGGCGCTTACGCGCTTTTGAATTATAGTAATGGTCAGGCTGCGGCAGTGGGCTCCGATGATCCTTATTCTACTGTATTTTTCTCTTTCGGGGGCTTGGAGGCTATTACCGATGAAGAGGTGCGTGGAGAAGTGACCAGGCAAATTATCAATCATTTCGCAAAATTAGATGTGAAACTTTCCCAATTAGTGAATACCGAATTTACAGGTCCCTTTACTATTAATGCGGATGTTCAAACGGATAAATCTTTGGAAATTAGCGAATTGTGGTACCGGTATAATGAAGGTGGTTGGCAAAACATAGCTATGAACGATCAGGGAAGCGGTCAATATACGGCTGATTTACCGGCAGTAAGTGATCATACCAACATCGAGTATTTTGCGTTTTTCAAAACCACAGATGGAATGTATAATGCAAAAACTGTTTATAAATTCCATTCCGGTCCGGATTCAGAAGCGCCGTTAGCTGAAGCCTTCTATCTGCCTAAAAACACAGTGGATATGTCGGGTAAATATTCGGTGGCGGTTGCAATAACCGATTTTGTCAACGTTGATACTGTCAATGTAAAGGCTCATTTTAATGCATCTACCGGTTATCAGGATTCGGTCGCTCTTGAGTTTATGAAAGAGAACATCTGGCGTGGAAATATCAGCTTCCCGAATACTCTTTCCGATGGAGATGTTATCAGCTACTATATTACATTTAGTGACTTGGCGCAGACGAAAAATTATGGTCGTTATCCCGAAACAGGCAATTTCTCCTTTTCAATCGCCGACAGTGTTCTAATTGATGGATTTGAAGCTGGAATTAACCGCTGGGCAAATGATGGGAGTGTCTGGTCGCATCTGTTGGATTCATCGCTTGCTTATTCTGGTGCAGGCTGTCTAATTTCCAGTGATGGATCGTCCTATCCGATCAACCAAAATACTGTTCTCGAACTTCAATATCCGTTGAATTTGCAGGGTCGTAATAATGCTCAGATTTCTTATTATGCCACACTGAAATTCGAATCCAGTTCGGATAGCGCCTTTTTTGAAGTAAAGGAAGGTGATGCTGAGTGGATACCTCTGCAGGTTATGGCTTCCCGTGTAAAATCCTGGACTAAATATGATATTAATATGACTCCCTATTGCGGTATCGAGCATGAACCGGTCTTTATCCGTTTTCGTTTCAAGACCGATGAAAACACCGGGGGGTTGAATCGCTGGGGAATCAAAATTGATGATTTGACTATAGTTACAAATCGGGAATATCTTGCAATTGATGATCTTGTTGCTTTACCAGAACAGTTCAAACTGTTGTCGGCTTATCCGAATCCGTTCAACTCTTCGGTGAATATTCCTTATGCTTTACCTCAGAACGGAAAAGTTATCCTACGGATTTATAACATGCTGGGTCAGGAAGTATATAAAACCACTGCCGGACATACAGTTCCGGGATATTATAGTTTGCATTGGAATGGTAAATCCAACTCGGGAATAGTCCTGACATCAGGTATTTATTTTATTCAGCTGGAACACGGACGCAAACTCGAGACCGGCAAAATATTGTTTCTGAAGTAATCTGTAAAGAAAGATATTCATAATATAAAAAGCCCGGTGATTAAAATCGGGCTTTTTCTTTATTATCAAGACGGACATTCGGCTCGGATTTAGCCCAAGTGTTTAATAGTAATACAAGATAGAAATACCGACGACGAAATTGTGATATTTGGTCAGGCACTTGACAGACCTTACCAAAATTACTACATTTAATTAATATAAAACGTCAGAGAGAAATTTTCTATAAAGTTAGTTGAGGAAATGAGGTTAATGTGAAAAGGAAATTCTT
Source organism: Fidelibacterota bacterium (assembly GCA_021161185.1). Classification (GTDB taxonomy): domain Bacteria; phylum Fidelibacterota; class UBA2242; order UBA2242; family UBA2242; genus DPVY01. The sequence continues at coordinate 1,553 of JAGHBC010000042.1, read as the reverse complement.
GATTTTTCTTGCTGCAATTATCTGCTCTGTCGGGCTGTTTGCAAAACCATTCTACCAGGATAATTCGTTTACGATAGGATCGGATAATGACAAAGTATATTATAGCGTATGTGCCGTTGATTATTGTGGTAATTCATCGAGTTATACCTCGAGCATAATATATCAAGGCACAGCGCCCCTATGGAAAATATCAAATGTTGAAAATGATACAATCATTTATTGTGATCCTGATTTAGATGGGACTATTTTTTCATACGAATATAATCCAGATACTTTCTTCGCTTATGTTAATAATTTACATCTTTTAATCGGAGATGATGATAATAATCAAACCGCATCTATTTCTTTCCGTTCTTTTGTATCCTTCGATATTTCATCCCTTAAACTCATTAATATTATCTCAGCTGTTTTGAAAGTATATCAGGAACAATCCTTTGGAGATGGTGTCCTGGGTGAATACCCGGTGCTCAAGGTTGACGGTGATACGACTTATTGTACTGTCTCTCATATTGTATATGGCGATAGCCTACAGGGAATTCACTGGTTTGCCGGCGATGAAGGTGATTCACTGACCCTGGAAGCCAATATCGGTTATATCTCTACAACGCCGGAAGTCGGATTTCGCGAATTGGATGTGACACAACAGGTAATCGATGATATTTCGAATAATCGGCAATACAGTCAATACCGATTGGCTTTTCCGATTCGAGCTGACCATGACTCTCGTTTCGATCGTCTTAGTTTTTATTCTTCCGATTCAGATAGTCAGCAGTACTGGCCGCGGCTGGTGATCAGTTATCAGACTATAGCGGTGCATCCGGAGCCAGTTGATGAGGTTCCCACAGAATTTTGTCTTTTCCCAAATTATCCCAATCCTTTCAATGCCGTAACGACGATCAGATATGAGATCCCCAAAACCAGTCCGGTAGTATTATCAATCTATGATATTAACGGACGTTTGGTAAAGATGATGGAAAACACCACCCGGCTGCCGGGTAAATATTCCGTAACCTGGGATGCTTCGAGTGTCAGTTCGGGTGTATACCTGTACAGGATACAGGCTGGTGGATTTCAGCAGGTCAAAAAGTGTTTGTTGGTAAAATAGTAGCAAAAGAAGAACTATTCTCTGCGTTTTCCCTCGTTACGGTGCTCTGTGTGGTAACGACAGTGGTCGGTTAATTACCGTCGTAAAAAGGAGGCTAATATGAACAGGAATTCCTTGATTTTTTTTGTTGCAATTATCTGCTCTGTCGGGCTGTTTGCAAAACCATTATACCAGGATAATTCGTTTACGATAGGATCGGTGTAAAGACCTGCGTCAATATTTCCTCGATAAGAGTAGTGGATATATTTCCAATGTGTTGAAGCGACTACGAGTTCATGGGCTTATCAGAAAAATTGGAAGAACATATAAGTACTATCTTACTAAGTTCAGAACTCCTGACTTATCGCAGATTATTCTGTCTCTAATTTTTGCAATAATAATAATCGATGCAGCATAATCTAAAAATCTATCAGATAATCCTTCAGAATTCACAGCACACATCCTTATT
>JAGHBC010000088.1 GCA_021161185.1 Fidelibacterota bacterium | reverse complement strand
TTTAGCGGTTTATCTCACATGCTGCTTAATATGGGCGATCGGTATATCCTAAAACTGCTTGTTGATTATAAAGAGGTTGGGCTTTACAATCTCGGTTACAAGGTGGCTGGTGTTTTAAATATGTTTCTTATTCAGTCGTTTACGCTCGGGCTATTACCTTCTGCCTATAAAATATACGGTCAAAAAGGGGATAAACGTTATTATAGTAAGATGCTGACCTATTTTATGTTTGTGCTCTGTTGGGCAGGTTTGGGGCTTTCACTGTTCAGCAAGGAAGTAATAAAATTATTAGCCTTAAATTCGGACTACTGGGCGGCATACACCGTCGTGCCGGTGATTGTTTTAGCCTATGTATTCAGCGGCGGTAAATCTGTGACTTCTCTCGGGATGTACCTTACCGGGAAAACCCGGTTCATCGCTTACAATACAATCTTTGTCGCTCTGTTAAATATTGGGCTAAACTTTCTGCTGATACCCAAATACGGCATGATGGGCGCGGCAATAGCCACTTTGATCGCATTCATTGTGTTATATATTATTTCTCAGATAGTGTCGAACAGGTTTTATAAAATTCCTTATGAAAATCCAAAAATTTTAAAACTGTTACTTTTATCTGTCGGACTATATTTTGTCCCATATTTATTTCAGGATATGAGACTAATAATGAATATCATCGTGAAAATTCTCATTCTTATTTCCTTTCCTTTTATTTTATATTTCCTGAAATTCTATGAAAAGATTGAAATAGATACTATAAAAAAGATATTTTTTAAAATCGTTAAAACAGGGCGGCAGAAATGAGTAAGAAAAAGCGCATCTCAAAAGAAAAGCTAAGTCGGGAAAAAGCGTCACTGCTTGATAAAATCAGTTTGAAAAACGGCTGTATCTTCAGCGCCGTTATTATCCTGCTTACTCTGCTTATTTTCTATAAGCCTTACGTTTTTGATAAATTGGAGCCGGCGGGCGGCGACCGAATCGCCTCAATCGGGCAGACGCATCAAATTACGGAATATCAGAAGCAAACCGGCGAGCGGGCGCTGTGGAATCCCAATATCTTCGGCGGCGTGCCGACCTATTATTGGCTTTCCAACAATACTTTTCATATTGATAAACTAATCAGTTGGCTGAATCCTTTACTCGATTGGCGCGTCGGCTGGCTGCTGCTCGGCGCCGCCGGTATGTTTTGCCTGATACTTTACTTGGGCTTTCCCTGGTATTTTGCGTTAATCGGAACAGTTGCTTTTCTCTTTCTGCCCCATTTTCAGGCGCTGATTATTGTCGGTCACAACGTTAAAATCAGGGCAATAATGGCGTTACCCTGGGTTGTGCTCGGTTTTGCCTATTTTGTCAATAAGCTGAATTTCTTTTCCCTGCTTGTATTCGCTTTAGCCTTTTCTTTGCAACTGCGCACTCAACATTACCAGATAATATTCTATGCTTTGCTGGCAATGCTGGCGATCGGAATCTTGAAGATTATTGAATGGATAAAAAATAGAGAATCAGGGAAAATATTTAAATCGTTGGGATTGTTTGTCGCCGGGCTAATTATCGCCGTTTTCATGTCTGCTCAACCTTTGTTTGTTGTGAAAGAATATACCCCCTACTCCACGCGCGGCGGTAGGGCAATCAACTTACGGGAAAGTAAACCGGGTCAGGCAGAAGAGAAAAAATCCGGCGGGGTAACTTTTGAATACGCCACTCAGTGGTCGGTTTCGCTCAAAGAGTTGATAACGCTTATCTCGCCACGCTTTCTGGGTGGAACATCGGCGGAGATGTATAACGGTAAATCCGTGCCGCAGCTACGCGGCAGGCGACTGCCGACTTATTGGGGTGACATGCCCTTCACTCAATCTTCGGAATATCTCGGTATTTTGATAGTGATTCTGGCGCTTGCCGGCATCTGGTACAACCGCAAGAACGGACTTGTGATCAGCCTGTCGGCGCTGCTGCTGTTTTCCATTCTGCTCTCCTTCGGACGCCATTTCCCACCGCTTTACAAATTGCTGTTCTATTATCTGCCCTATTTCAGCAAATTCCGGGTGCCGATGATGATTTTGGTATTAATCTCCTTCATAGTAATTATTCTGGCAATGTTCGGACTGCGGTCAATAATAGAGCGCCCGGATGAAAAGAGGTTTAAAACACTGCTCTATATTTCGGGTTTTTTCGCTTTGGTGGGGCTTGTGCCGTTACTGCTGCCGAATATTCTCTCATATACTTCGCCTAAAGACGCCCGGTTTGCCGCTAATCCGGAGGTAATGGAATTGCTGCGCAAAGTGCGCCTTGAATTTATGCGGACGGATACGATCAGGATGCTGGGCTTTATCGCTGCTTTTGTGGCTTTAATAGTCGCTTATTTTAAGCAGAAAATCAATAAAGACCTGCTGATTGTCGGCGTTTTTCTCCTGATTGCCGTGGATATGATCGGTGTTTCCTGGCGGTTTATGAGTACAACGCGCCTGGTAAACACTAAAAGTATCGAGCAAAATTATTTTAGAGAGACAAAATTCGATAGAATAATTTCCGCCGATCCCGAATATCATCGGGTTCTGGGGCTGGGGCAGCTGTTCCAGAGTAACGATCTGGCGTATCGTCATCAGCTGGTCGGCGGTTATTCAGCTATTAAACCGCAGCTTATTCAGGATATTGTCGATAATAACCTGTATACAAACAATCCGCAAGAGCCTGTGAATTGGAATGTCGTCAACATGCTCAATGCCAAATATATTGTTACGCCGGGTAATCTTCAGGCTGAAGGATTAATTCCACTGGAGGTCAACCAGAATCAGAGAACAATTTTATATAAAAATGAAAACGCCTTGCCACGCGCTTTTTTTGTGAATTCGGTGAAAAAGTTTGACGATGAAAAAGATGTTGCCCGGTTTATGAACAGCCCTGAATTTGAGCCCGCTGAATTTGCATTGACGACGGAAGATATCGATACCAATACTGTTTATGACGTTTCCGCTACAGTCAGGATTACCGAATATACTCCCAATCGAATTTCGTTGCAGGTGGAAAATAATGGGAAAGCCTTTATGGTTTTGTCCGAAGCCTACTACCCGAAAGGCTGGACGGCAACGATCGATTCCAAACCCACGCATATATACCAGGTGAACCATGTTTTGAGGGGCATAGAAGTATCTGTCGGTACGCACGAAATAGTATTTGAATTCAGGCCCAAAAGCTATACGCGGGCTGCCGTCATATCTTCTGTTTTTACTTATCTGATGTGGATTTTGATTATCGGCAATCTGGTATATGCAAACAGGTCAAAATTAACATTTTTGAAATAATTTACCCTGTGTAATAAGTAAAGAAAAAGATAACAAGAAGATGAATTCACCCCGTGTAATAATTAATGTAAGGATAATGGCTAATAAAAAATGGAAAAATATTACACGGGGTAAACCATGGAAGGACACGGAATATCACAGAAAAGATATAAAATGAGCAAGTTGATTTTCTTGTTGAAAAGAGAATTCTCGTAGAAAACAAAGCTATGAAAAAGATAACAAATCAGGATGAAGCACAATTAATTACTTTTCCAGAGGAATCCCTATGGAAAAAAACAGCACGGTTAAGAGTAGGATTGTTAATTAATTTTTCAGACTTTAAGCTGGATCCGCAAAGGGTAGAAAGAAAAACATGGCGATAAGTATATTTCCCTTTTCCCTCTTTTCCCCTTTTTCCTTACTTACACCTGTGAACGGTTATTAATATTCATCCAAAGGAGAGGTTTTAAATGGACTGTATATGTCTCGCGGCTGGTTTGGGACAACGCATGAACCATACCATTCCCAAACAGTTTTTGCCGCTGCTCGGTAAGCCAATTATCGCTTATTCTCTTGAATCCCTGGAAAGCGTTCCTGAAATCGACCGGATTATCGTGGTTTACAATAAAGATTTTCGTTCGATGTATGAAGAGTTGTTTGATAATTATAACCTGAGTAAATGCATATTGATCGAGGGCGGGGATACGCGTCAGGATTCCGTCTGGCGAGGTTTAAATGCTGTAGAATCGGAAAAGGTGCTCATCCATGAAGCCTCGCGTCCCTTTATTACACCGGATTTTATTCAATCCATATTCATATATCCTGGTGAAAAAGCCGTTGTTCCGGTTATTCCCATTCCCTTTACGGTTTCCGTCGGAAATCAATACATGACCGCCGAATTGGATCGCTCAACTCTGCACAATGTCCAGTTGCCGCAGCTTTTCGACGCCAAAACGTTGCGGAACGCCCATGAACTGGCGTGTCGTGAAAATTATATTGCCACGGAGGATGGGATTCTGGTATTCCGGCTCGGTGAAAAAGTTCGTTTCGTTACCGGCTCGGAAAATAATATTAAGATTACCACGCCGCTGGATCTGATTATTGCCGAAAATTTATTGAGAGGTTTTGACAAATGACTATAAAAGACTCCGTGATAGTCATCACCGGCGCCAGCCGGGGAATCGGTAAAGTGATGGCGCTGCGATTCTCTCGTTTAGGCGCTAAAGTAGTTTTGGCTGCCCGCAGCGTCAATGTGATGCAATCCTTTGCGCATGAATTAGCTTCTCCCTATCTGATAGTTAAAACCGATGTCTGTTCGGAATCGTCAATTCGCAATATGATTAACAAAACGATCCGTACTTTTGGAAGGATTAACATATTAATAAATAACGCCGGCTTTGTCGAAGCTCGTGGAGTTATGGACACCTCTTTGGAGACCTGGGATTTGACCCTGAAAACCAATTTGACCGGCACTTTTATCACAACCCGTGAAGCGTTGCGATATATGAAAAAAACCGGCGGCAAAATTATCAATATAGCTTCTACCGCCGGAACGGGACCGCGACCGGGTTGGTGCGCCTATGCCGCCAGCAAAGCCGGAGTGATCAATTTTTCGATGAGCATCGCCAAAGAGCTCGAATCTTATAACATCAAAGTATTTTGTCTCTGCCCGGCAGGCACGGCAACCGATCTCAGAAAGAAATTAGTGCCCGATGAAGACCCCACAACTATTATGCAGCCGGAGGATGTGGTCAATGTAGTCGAATATTGTCTCAGCGATGAAGCCGATGTTATTGAGTCACAACCAATTATTATCCGTGTCCGTTAATTTCCCACCGGAAAAAACGAAGGAGTTTCCGGATACTGTTTTTTATGTTAACTTATCCAACCTGAATTATTCATAGCCACTAAGGCACAAAGTGATGTCTAATATAAAAATAAAGATAAAAAGGTAAGGTGAAAATTTTGGTTTGTTTCGTATATTTCAATATCTACATCTTATTAATCCTTAGGAGCTTACCTGCCCGCAGCAGGCGGGGTGTCTTTTCCTGAAGAGATTCCCGCGGAAGTGGCAAGATTTATGAATTAAACAGGATAAAAACTCCGAAGGAGTTGGCTATGAGAGGTAGAAATGGCGAATACATTTACCCGGTTAAGGAATCATTCAGAAAAGAGGCCACAAATTGATTGTTATCATAAGATATGTTTTCGATTAGGGGGACAAAAAGCGAACCCCTGCCGGGGTTAATACTGAGATTGTTTATGCTGACGCCCATGCGACCTGTCGGGGTTGGTATTAATGGTATGGTTTTTCCATAGGTTGCGCCTATGGTTATTCATGTTCAACTCTTTTAGGAAATGTTAATTAACTTACCTAAAATTGCACATTTGGAGATTGGCTTATGAAAATATCTATTTATCGACACTCAGGCAATATAAAGCGCATTTTGCTGGTTCTGGCAATTGTTCTGATTTTCTCACTTTTGAGGTATTCTCAGAATATTGTCAATAAACTACGCGAAGATTTGACCAATATGATGCGGTTTTATGGCGAGGTATATGCTCAGGCAGCCACCGAAGAAAGCAATCAGGATTTCAGTTTTATCTTTGATCAGATCATCCGGAAATCATCGATACCGATGATTATCTCTGCGGAAATTGATAAAAACCCAACCGCTTGGCGAAATGTCGGAATAGAAGATATAGAACCAAGCGACGAGAACCGGGCTATTCTTGAAAAAATGATGAAAGAAATGGATTTCGCCAATGATCCGATTCCTCTCGTGTACAATGACTACGATTTGGGCTATATCCATTATGGAGACACTAATCAGATCCGCCAATTAGTGATGCTGCCGTATATTGAAATTTCCGTTGTGTTCCTGTTTATTTTTCTCGGTTATCTCTCGTTTCAATTGATTCGCAGCAGTGAAAAACACTCTATTTGGGTCGGCATGGCGAAAGAGACCGCCCATCAGTTAGGAACACCCCTTACTTCGCTTATGGGTTGGGTGGAATTAATAAAAACCGAAGCGCCGGACAATGAACATATTAACGAATTGACCCGGGATATAAAGCGGCTTGAAAAAGTTGCCAACAGGTTCAGCCGGATCGGATCAACTCCGAAATTTGAAACTACATCGGTTAATTCTGTAATCAGGGAAGCTATCGATTATTACCGCCGCCGGCTGCCGCAGCTCTGTCCCGGCGTCGATATCGAATATCGTTCCGATGGTGATTTCCGGGCAAAAATCAACAGGGACCTTTTATCCTGGGCGGTGGAAAATCTGATTAAAAACGCCCTTGATGCGCTGCCGCAACAAAACGGGAAGATCATTATTTCCACTAAATTAATTAAAAACAATGAGTGGATCGCAGTTGATGTGATTGATAACGGTAAAGGCATCGTGTCCAAAAACCGAAAAAATATTTTCCGCCCGGGGTACAGCACCAAGAAACGAGGTTGGGGGCTCGGTTTAAGTCTGACGATGCGGATCATCCGAGAGTATCATCACGGGAAGTTGCTCTTAGTTGAAAGCAAACCTTTTAAAAAAACCGTAATGCGGATTATGCTTAGGAAGTGTTAACTGCTTAGCCGTATAGGGCGGGTTTTATTTTAAGGTTGAGGTTGAGGTTGCTTGTCCGTCTTCAATTTGCAATTTGATATTTGTCCCAACTGGGACTCCGGAGCAATTTAAAATTTAAAATCTGCGGATTTGGGTTTTTATTTACCTCAGACAGCGTTGATTTCTAAAAAAGATTTAGCAGTTGGTATAAAAATATGTTTCTCGTAAATTTGCCGATGTATTTTAAGATTAAATGGTAAATTGATATGAAACTTACAGAAATATTAACAACCGATCTCATTCTTTATCCGGTCAAAGCAACGACAAAAGAAGAGGTAATCTCCCAGTTGATTGATGTACTGGTGAAAAATGGTAAGCTAACTGAACCGGAAGAGGCTAAATCAGCGGTCTTTAAGCGGGAAGAGCTAATGACCACCGGCGTCGGCAAAGGCGTTGCGTTACCCCACGGTAAATATGCTCATACCGAAGAAGTATTGATATCTTTCGGGATTTCAAAAGAGGGCGTTAATTTTGATGCCATCGATGGTCAGCCGGTTTACATTTTTGTGATGTTACTGACGCCGGAAAAATATCCCGGCAAGCATCTGAAACTGTTGAGTAAATTTTCCCGAATGCTTAATATCGCGGAATGCCGCGAGGAATTATTGGGTGCCGATTCAGCCGCAGAAATCGCTGAAATCCTGTACCGTTATGATGAAACGATGTGATATTCTTTCCAATAAAAACCGAAAACTACTCCGATAAAAATTAAAGGGCTTAACGTGTATCGAAGAATTAAAGGCACAAAAGATATCCTGCCGGATGAGGTTGCTCAGTGGCAATATATTGAAAAATTTATTAGCGAACGACTTGAACGCAATAATTACCGGGAAATCAGGACTCCTATATTTGAAATGACCGAACTTTTTGCCCGGGGAGTTGGCGCCGACACCGATGTGGTTTCCAAAGAGATGTACACCTTTACAGATAAAAGCCATAACAGCCTGACCTTGCGTCCGGAGTTGACGGCGCCCGTGGCAAGGGCTTTTATTCAAAATAATCTAAGTCAGATCAGCCCGGTCACGAAAGTATATTATATCGGTTCTCTTTTTCGGCAGGAACGACCTCAGAAAGGGCGATTGAGACAATTCAATCAGTTCGGCTTTGAAATTATCGGTTCCGAATACCCTGAAGCCGACGCCGAGGTGATTCAAACCATGTACGATATTTATACTCAGTTAGGGATAAATGATCTCGTAGTTCGAGTTAATAGTATTGGTAGTCGGGAAAGCCGGAAACAATACCTTGAAGTTTTGAGATTCGCCTTAAAGCCATACATCAGGGATTTTTGTTCAACCTGCCAGGAACGGATGGACAAGAATATTCTTCGCCTTTTCGACTGCAAGATTGAAAATTGTCATAAAATTCTCGATGAACATGCTCCGTCCATAATCGATCATCTCGACGTGGAGGATGCCCAGCACTTTGAGGAGGTCAAATCCCTGCTGGATGCCGCTTATGTTCCTTACGAAATTGATAATAAATTAGTTCGCGGTTTGGATTATTATACCCGCACCACTTTTGAAATTACCAGTTCTCTGCTGGGCGCCCAGGACGCTATCTGCGGCGGCGGTCGTTATGATCACCTCGTGGGAGATTTGGGCGGCACTCCGACTCCTGCGGTTGGAGTTGCTTCCGGTATGGAACGTCTTTTGTTGATCCTGAACGAATTGCAGGCAATTCCCCCCAAAGAAACGAATCTGATTTACATGGCGGTAATTGGAGATATTGCCCGCCAGGTCGCTTTTAATATCTCAACGACTCTCCGGTCGCGCGGGTTTACCGTCGAGGTGGATTTTTTACGCCGGTCACTGAAAGCCCAAATGCGCGATGCCGGTCGAAAAGGGGCAAAATGGGTGGTTATTATAGGGGAAAACGAAATCAATAATAACAAAATCCTGTTGAAAAATATGTCTACCGGTGAACAGAGAAAAATCCTGCTGTCCTCAGCCGTTGATCAGATTGAAGCGACGATCATATAAATTGGCTTTTGTAACGAGTAAGAAAGCATTGATATAGCGAAAAAGAAAAAGGAGCGATAGCGACCAAAATTGGATATTCCGTGTTGGATATTGGGTATTCAGATTATTTATATGTAGTATATCGACCCGCTAAAAAATAGAGGTAGCCTATAAATTGGACTTAATTAATATCTATAAACCTTTCTGCTGATGCCGATTCTTCCGTTTCCTATTGAAGATCGTTACTATCGCTACAGCAAATATTTGCGGCAAACCTTCGGCGGACGGGTTTACCGTATTTCGCTGGACGCCGGCTTCACCTGCCCGACCCGCGACGGGCGTCTCGGAACCGGCGGTTGTCTCTATTGCAATAATGCCAGTTTCAGCGCCGACCGGAGCCGAAGCTTAAAGCCGATCAAAGATCAGTTAGCTGAGGGAATTGACCGTGCTCAAAAGTTTCGCAAGGCTGGTAAATTTTTAGCTTACTTTCAAGCCTACACCAATACCTACGGCTCGGTCAAATATCTGGAAAAACTGTATCGTTCTGTCTTAGATGTGCCGAACGTCGTTGGTATTTTGATCGGTACTCGCCCTGACTGTATTAATGATGATATTTTTACACTGTTGAAAGATTTAAATCAGGACACATACGTCTCTGTCGAATACGGCATTGAATCCGTATATGATAAAACTCTTGGATGGGCGCAGCGGGGACACGATTTTGAGACAACCCGCCGGGCAATCGAACAGACTTATGAGCATGGTTTACATGTCACCGGACATATTATTTTCGGCTTTCCCACCGAAACCAGAGACGAAATCCTGCAATCCGCCGCTATCCTAAATAATCTGGAATTAGACGCCCTGAAAATCCATCATCTTCATGTCGTTAAACAGACGGTATTAGCTGATCTTTTCAGCCAATCGCCCTTTCCGCTTTTTACTGAGCAGGAATGGATCGAACTCGTTTGTGATTTTCTGGAGCGACTGAGACCCGATATTGTGATTCAACGCCTTGTCGGAGACGCAAAACCGGGTACCCTTATTGCTCCAAAATGGAAAACGGGGAAAGCTGTTCTGCTAAGTAAAATTCAAATGGAATTGGCAAGCCGGGGGGCTTTTCAGGGATATAGATTTACTGATGATGAAAGTCAAAGCCGGGAAATATAGAGTATCTGCGAAATCTCCCTAATAGATTGTCATGGTGTAACTATTTAAAAATATTGTGTAAATCTTAATAAAGATGGTTTCGTCTCAAAGGGATCTCTATGAGATAAAAAGTGATTATATGTATCCTTCTAATGAGCGAAGCAAAGAAGAATCTTTGACGAAAACTCTGTAGAGATTCTTTCCCACCGGGGACCCCGATGCAAGCACTGTGGTATCTTATCAGTAATATTCTTATCTGAGATATCAAGGTTCCTTAAACTTTTCTTCTAAAATTAGATTGAAATTTAGCGATAAAAAAAGGTGTTATAAATTTACATAAAAAAACACTTGACAAGAACAATGATATCTAGTATATTTTTGTAAATTATATATGTTCACATATGCATTATAGAAATAACGAGAAATAACATTTATTAA
>JAGHBC010000130.1 GCA_021161185.1 Fidelibacterota bacterium | reverse complement strand
GTGTTTTATTAACCCCCAACTTAAGTTGGGGGTTAATAGTAAGTTACGTAGGCACAGAACTGTTTTAACAGTTTCCATAATCACCAGATGGATTCAACTTTTGATGCTTTTTTTAGTGGACTCATAATTAACTAACCAAAATAAAGGTACTTGCTTTTTTTATCTATTTATCATAATGTAGCCATGGAAAATTGGTTATGTAGATTCCTGAAATTAGGATTAAAAGGGAAACCTGTGAAAATCGGGTGCGGTCCCGCCGCTGTAACCGGGGACGAAAGTCACAAGAGAGTCACTGTTCCGAATTCTCGGGATGGGAAGGCGTGATAAGTAGAGAGAGCCGGAAGCCAGAAGACCTGTCTATATAAATAGAGGATAGAGTTACCTGAAAACAACTCTTAATCCCTCGAGGAAGGGCGAAGTAAATCAGGGTGCAGCCTTTGGCATTAAAAAAAGTGTCGGGGCTTTTTTTAAACGCGAAAAGATGACCTTAGCACGCTGTTAGATAAAGAGAAATATGACAAAAAGAAAATAAACGGGTTACAAAATATAGTAGCAAACTTCAAAGGAGATAGATCATGCAAACTTATGCCTATGGTTTTCCAAGATTAGGAAAAAAAAGAGAATATAAAAGAATTATAGAAGGCTTTTGGAATGGAAGAATTAAAGCACGGGAACTTCAAGACGAGATTCGGAAATTAGAAAAAGGAAGACTGCTGACTTATGAAAAATATGTAGATAAATTTCCTGTTGGAGAGATAACTCTTTACGATAATATGCTTGATACAGCTTTGATGTTAGGTTTATATAAATGCGAGGATTTAGAAGAATATTACAATCTGTGCAGAGGTAAAAATGCTTTAGAATTAAGCAAGTGGTTCAATACTAATTATCACTATCTTATTCCGGAATTTCACGGGTTATTTAAGCGGTCTGAATTTAGAGTAGCATGGAATAAGCCAAAAGAGTTTAAAGAGATATATCAAAAAGGGATTCCTTATTTGATAGGACCTTTTACTTTCTTAAAACTGTCCAAGGGAATTAATTCCGGGATATTTAAAGAATATCTTATGTCTTTAGCAGATGTTTATATTGATTTAATTAAGGATTTTAATGAGGTACATATAGATGAACCGGCTTTTGTAATGGAACTTTCCAGAGAAGAAGTTAGCTGGATTAAACAGGTTTACGACAGGCTGGGTTCTCAAAACCGCGATATTAATCTTTTTACTTACTATGATTCAGTCGATTTTTTAAAAGATCTGTATGAGTTGCCAATAAAGGCGATAGGGCTGGATTTTATTAACGGAAAAGAAAATTTAGTAAATATCAGAGAGCATGGGTTTCCGGAAGGAAAAATTTTGATTGCCGGTATAGTAAACGGCCGGAATATTTGGAGAACGAATATTAGTGAAACAGTGGAATTATTAAGGGAACTATCCGGATATACAGAAGACTTAATTATTTCTAATGCTGCTCCGCTTTATCATTTGCCGATAACAACAGAGAATGAACAGTTAAATGAGGGATTGTTAAAAAAGATTGTCTTTGCTGAAGAGAGGTTAGATGAATTAAAACTGATTGCTAAAATCTATTCAGGCAAGAAACAGGCGACAGAAGATGAAGGTAAAATTGTAAGTTTCAGCATAAATCCTGAGGTTCAGCAAAGAATTAAAAATTTAAAAGACGAGGATTTTAAAAAGACTATTCGTTATGATGAACGGATTAAAGAACAAAAGAAAATTTTAAATCTTCCTCTTTTTCCTACCACGACTATAGGTAGTTTTCCTCAGACTAAAGAGGTTAGAAAAAAGAGGGCGGATTTTAAATCGGGCAAAATTTCAGAAAGTGAGTATAAAACTTTTATTAAAGAAGAGATTAGGGAATTGATAAGTCTTCAGGAGGACTTAGGTCTGGATGTATTAGTTCATGGAGAATTTGAGAGAACTGATATGGTAGAATATTTTGCCCAAAAATTAGATGGCATTGCAACTACTAAAAAGGGCTGGATTATTTCTTATGGAACAAGAGGCTATCGACCACCAATAATTTTTGGCGATGTTTCAAGGCCAAAACCTATGACTCTTGAAGAGATTAGTTTTGCTCAAAGTTTAACAAAGAAACCGGTCAAAGGAATGTTGACAGGCCCTGTTACGATAATCTCCTGGAGTTTTGTAAGAGATGATATTCCAGTTTATGAAGTTGCTTACCAGGTAGCCTTATGTTTGCAAGATGAGATAAAAGATTATGAGAGAAGAGGCATTAAGATTGTTCAGATTGATGAACCGGCTTTTAAAGAAAAGGCCCCAATAAAAAAAAGAGATTGTGACGAATATTTTAAGTGGGCGGTAAAATCATTCAATCTATCTTCTAAATCAAAACCTGAAACACAAATACATACCCATATGTGTTATTCGGAATTCAATGATATCATTGATAGCATAGCAGCAATGGATGCGGATGTACTTTCGATTGAAACAGCCAGATCGCAAATGGAATTATTAGACGTCTTTGCTAATTTTAATTATTCAAAGGAAATTGGTCCCGGCGTTTATGACATCCACTCTCCCAGGGTACCTTCAGTTGAAGAAATGGTCTCTCTCTTACAAAAAGCCGCGAAAGTATTAAACACGGACCAAATTTGGGTAAATCCCGATTGCGGTCTAAAAACAAGAGCCTGGCCGGAAACGAAGTCTGCTCTGGGAAAAATGGTCATAGCCGCACAGGAAATGCGTAAGGCTGAACAGGAATAAAACTTGATAAAAACAGATTATGATTGAATTTATTTCACAAGACTATATTGCTCTTTTTGTTATTGTCTCTCTGGGACTTGTCCTGGGAAATATTAAGATAAAAGCCATTTCTCTTGATTTTTCCGCCGTCATCTTTGTTGCGCTTCTGTTTGGACATTATGGAATACTTATTCCGGAGATATTCCAAAAAATCGGTTTGATAATTTTTATATTCACTATTGCCATTCAAGCCGGCCCCGGATTTTTCGAGTCGTTTCAAAAGCAAGGCCGGCAACTGGCAATTATCGCTGTTACGATCGTGGGCAGTGGCGCTCTGATTGCTTTTCTCTTGGGTAACTTTTTTCATATTGACTCCAAAATTATGGCAGGCTTACTGGCAGGCGCTTTAACCAGTACTCCCGGGTTAGCAGCTGCTATCGAAATCTCAAATTCGCCCATAGCCTCTATCGGATACGGTATAGCCTATCCATTTGGCGTAATCGGTGTTATATTTTTCGTGCGTTTCATCCCATCCATACTGAACATCAGTATTAAAGATGTGGAAAATCAATTGCAGGTACAAGGTGTCCAGGAAAACCCCAAAATTATCAGCGAAATTCTGGTAATGGAAAATCAGAATCTGGACGGTAAAAAATTTGGCGAAATCGATTTTTTAGAACTAACCGGCGCCAATATATCACGGTTGAAAAAAGAAAAGCACGCCATCGTCCCTAATTCGCAAAGTATAATAAATATTGGTGATATTGTAAAAGCGGTAGGGACAAGAAAGGCGCTGGACAGGGTTCGATTACTCATTGGGCGCAAAACATCAGTTGAAATTCCCCTTGCCAAAAACTACATCGTTCAATGGGTGCTGGTTTCAAACAAAGCAATTGTAAATAAAACTCTTTATGAGTTGAATTTGCGTGATACTTTTCATGCCACAGTTACCCGGATCCGTCGAAGCGGCATTGATATTGCTCCCACCCCGGATACTAAAATTAGGTTGGGGGATAGACTAATGATTGCTTGCGATAAAGAGCACATGGACCAGGTTATTAAATTATTGGGGAATGATGACCGCAGATTGTCCGAAACAAATGTATTGCCTATTTTCCTTGGTATTACGCTTGGAATTTTAGCAGGACAGATTCGGATACCTATCGGCAATTTTACTTTCAGCCCGGGAGTCACCGGTGGTATCCTCGCTGTGGGTATTTTGCTTAGCAAGTTGGGAAAGACTGGTCCAATTATCTGGGCGGTACCGGGACCTGCAAATCAGTTGCTGCGTCAGATGGGCCTTCTCTTCTTTTTATCTGCGGTAGGAACAAAAGCCGGTTCACAACTTATGGTAACTGTTAATGAATACGGAGTTATCCTTTTACTTTTAGGGGCATTGATTACTTTGATCCCTATGATTATTGCTGTGCTCCTTGGGCATTACATATTTAAAATTAACTTCCTCACTTTGCTTGGAATTATTACAGGCGGCATGACCAGTTCACCGGGACTTGCGGCTGTCACTTCGTTGACAGATTCAAATGCTCCATGTGTGGCTTATGCAGCGGTTTATCCATTTGCGCTCGTAAGTATTATCATCTTTACAAAACTGATTGTTTGCTCTAATTAGAGTCTGTCCGTAAACTTGAAAAACTGATGAATCGGTTAAATATTATTGACGGTTAAGTTCACCTGAATAAATTCAGGTGCCATCTCAATATCTTGATAATATTGCAGTTGGGGCAGCGTCATAATTTATTATTCTCTTAATTCTCAAATTTTCTCTCGACGCGTCGGGAGAAAATTTGGAGTTCTCGACGGTAAAAAGTATAATATATATCAAATATCAAATTGTGATGGTAACGATCCCGATGTATAACGCACCTTGAAAAGGTAGAGAAAAAACCCTGATTCCACCTTTTCAAGGTATTTTCCACTCAGAATGATCCCGATGTATCGGGACAAAACCATCAAGTTTGCAATTTGAAATTCTGGTTTATCCAGGTTAGGGTGTTAATAATATTTTTTATATC
>JAGHBC010000077.1 GCA_021161185.1 Fidelibacterota bacterium | reverse complement strand
TTTGGTAAAGTTTTATCACGAAGAAAAATCAAATTTCAGCCCCGTCTCCAATTGCAACGGCTTTAATTGTTGATTACAATGATTCGGTAAAACATCTTTCTATTCGGTAGAAATTATCGGATAACAAATTGCGGGAAATTACTCTATGTAAACTCTCGGCACACGCTTCGATACCGAGCAACAAAGTTCGTACGCAATTGTGCCAACTTTTGCCGCCACTTCCGTCGCCTGCAGACTGCCCTGCGACGTATCGCCCCAGAAAACAACTTCATCACCGACGTTCACCGGATCATCGCCGACATTCACCATAATCTGATCCATAGTCACGGTTCCAACTACAGGATACAATTTGCCGCTGATCATAACATCGGCATTATTGGTCATAGCCCGGTGAATACCATCAGCATAACCAATCGGAAGTACCGCTATGGTTGTATCTTTATCAGTAATGAATCTTCGCCCATAACTGACTGAATTTCCAGCAGTAATGCGACGCAACAATCCGACATGGGTTTTCAGCGTCATGACCTGCTTTAACGAAATTGATTTGCTTGTTTCTGTCGATGGATAGTGACCATAAAGAGAAATCCCGGCGCGCACTATATCGAAACAGGCTTCCGGTAAATCAAGGATAGCGCCGCTGTTTGCCGCGTGAATAACAGGTCTGTACGGAAGATGCTCGATGAGTTCCTTAATGATACCATTAAACCGTTTCAGTTGCAGTTCGGCATAGTCTTTATTTTGTTCGTCGGACGTCGCAAAATGGGTATAGATTCCCGCCAGCTTAATCTGATCAATATTTACAATTTTAATTATCTCGCTTCGGGCTCTGTCATACGGAATGCCGACCCGCCCCATACCGGTATCAATATTCAGATGAACCTTTACAAAAATAGAATTGCGAATTGCGATTTCTCTGATGATATCAATATCCTTCGGATCGGTTACAGTGACCTGAATATCATTTTGCAAAGCCGTTTCAATTTCATCTGGAAACAGGCTTCCAAATATTAAGATATTTTCTTCAATTCCGGCATTCCTCAATTCCAGCGCTTCCGCCAATCGGGCCACAGCAAACTGAGTAACCCCCTCACGCGCCAAGCGTTTTGTGACCGGAACGGCCCCATGTCCGTAGGCGTCGGCTTTGACGACACACATCACCTCTGCCGGAGCAACCTGTTTTCGAATTTCTGCCAGATTACTGACCAGATGATCCAGATGAATCTCGGCGACTGTGTATGGTGTGCTGGATGCTGGATGCTGGATGCTGGATGCTGGATGCTGGATGCTGGATGCTGGATTATCGTTCACTAATATGTTCATTTTTTACTGATTGTATAAATAAATTTATTTTTTTGCCTAAAAGTTCCAGATGTTTATGCAATGATTCATACAATTTCAAATTCTTTAAAGATCCGGTTTCATAAAGCGTTTCCAAATGATCAATTGTTTCATCATTGGAAGATAGCGCATAGACCAGAAAATGAATAAATTTCTGTTTATAATATCTTCTTCCATATCCTTCAACGATATTTGATTTCACAGATTTTATTGATCTTCTAATTTGACATCCTTCTTCATATAATTCAAACTTAGGAAGTTCTTGTAAACTCATTTCATGAATAGTAATTACCGCTTGTCTTGCTAATTGCCATATTTCCAATTTCTTATAACTCACTAATCAAACCAACATTGTTTTTATTTATTGACAATTATTAATATGAGAAATCCAGTATCTACTATCCAGTATCCAGTATCCAGTATCTACTATCCGTTCTTATATTTTAACCTAAGAAATCCCTTCAACTCCTCAAAACTCTCAAAATACTCTGTGGCGCACCCCAGTATCCAGCCACTGATATTCGTAAGTTCCAGCGGAGTAACCATATAAACCGGAATTCCATGATAAAATGCAAATGTCAACTCTCCGTAAGTTCCGCCTCCACTTTCAGCATACTCATCCCACAAGCAGATAATATAATCGATCTCCGTCAGAATTGACTTGATATCATTCCGGATCAGCTTGCGGACAATTTTCCTGAATTCCGGCAAATTTTGAGTTTTTAATGCGCGGAATCGGGCACTTTCTTCGGGGGTTAGTATTTTAGGTTCTTCTATCAAAGGATTATACGAATGATGTCCAAACTCATTCTTCAAAAATGCTGCCATCTCATCCCGCCAGACATAACCGTGATCGGGCGCATGTTCAATAGCACCGGCTAAATAGGCTTTCATCTGGATAATCTTCTCTTGAAAACAGTGTATCCGATCCCGATAATTGCCATATCAATAAAAAACAGATAGGGTAGATAAATCACATCCAACTTATGAAATATTAATAATTCCCGACCGCCTTCAATAATGATGGTTGTAGGGAAATATTGAATAATTTGGCTCCATATACCGGGATATCGTAAAGATGGAACAATTACGCCGCTACATAAAAGCACCGCCACTACAAGAGAATTTAGCAATCCCCGCTGCAATTTTGTATTGGCGGAGATAATTCCGGTAAGCATCCCAATTTGGCTAATGAAAATAAGCCCTAAAATATAGTAAAGCCAGAACAGTACCAGGTAACCGACGTTTAGCCATATTCCGGCAGCAATCCAGAGTGTGATGCTTGAAAGAATCAGATGTCCAAAGCTCTCAACTAAAAATAACACCGACTTGATGAAATAAACCTGACGGGTTAATAATCTTGATGAATTAATTTGATCTATCAGACCGGTTTCACAAACCATTCTATAGGTATCCTGCAGAGCCAGATTAAATGCCGTAAATGTTGCGAATAGTCCGATTATTCCCGGAAACATCCAAATATCAATATCTGTCAATTGAATTCTGGGAATTAATTCCCTTAATCCTACCACAAACACAAGATATAACGTTAGAGTTGCCAGAATATTTATAACCACAGCAATGCCGGTGCGTTTGCCGGGTTTTAATTCTGATAATAATATCGGCAGCATTGTATTCATCTTAGAGACCTTCATCCGAATTTAATTGATTTAAAAATTCCTCGATATGGATCGAGCTTCCGGAAATTGAAATAACGTCGTCCAAATTGATTTTCCGCAATACAGTAATAAAATCTCTGATATTCTCCGTTACGATTTGAATCGACCGTCCCAGATCATGGACTTCTTTAATTTCTTCAACATGCTGAAGCGCTTTTATCAGCTGAAGCCCGCCATGACGAAACTCAACATTCCCATAAAAGGGAATTTCAATCTGTGCAACCATATTCTCCAATGTGCCGTCAAAACGGATTCGCCCGTGTTCGAGAACGATCCAGCGGTCGGCGGTAGTTTGAATTTCGGTAAATTCATTCGAAGATAATACGACTGTCTTTTTCCCCTTTTGATCAAGAATATAGCGGAATAAAATCGCACGAGCATGGTAATCCAGACCCATTGTCGGCTCATCCAGAATGATCACCTCGGGATTTCCTATCAACACCTGCACAATGTCCAGCCGTCTTTTGATACCACGGGAATAGGTTACGGGATAGTTGTCAAGTTCAGCTTCAATTTCAAGCATTTTCACAAACGGAGTAACCTGGCTCTCAAATTCTGCATCCTTGATCCCGAGATAGCGAGCCCGCTTTATAAGATTTTCCCGACCGGTTAGCCAGGGATCATGAATATCGTGATCCGGTAAATAGGCAACGATTTTTTTCACAACAGCGATATTCTGCTCTATATCTTTACCGTCGATATAAACCGTTCCGCGATCGGGTTTTAAAATTGTCGACAATATCCTCAACAGAGTCGATTTACCGGCTCCATTGCGACCGATAATCGCAAAAGTCGATCCTTTCTCAATACCGATACTAAGATCACTCAATACATATCGTTTATTGAAATGCTTACTGACATTTTTTAATGTAATTGATGCTTCCACTAGTGAGCCTCATACCATGAATTTCCAATACCTACATCTACTTTCAAAGGTACATCGAGTGGCAGCGCATTCTCCATCTCTGTGATGACAATGGATTTTAGCGTTTCCAACTCTTCGTCCGGCACCTCAAAAAGTAATTCATCGTGTATCTGTAATATCATCATTGACCGCAAGTGCTCTTGAATCAATTTATGATGAATACGAATCATTGCAATTTTTATCATATCCGCGGCAGTGCCCTGGATAGGCATATTGATCGCGGCTCTTTCAGTTGCTTCGCGAATATTCCGGTCGCTGCTGTTGATGTCATGAACATACCGAATACGACCGGCTAAGGTTTTTACAAACCCCTTTTCCCTGGCGTCGGACAGCGTATTGATGATGTAATTATTTATGCCGGGATAGGTTTCAAAATATTGATCGATAATTTTCCTGGCGTCGGACAGGGAAATTTTTAATTCACCGGACATCCGAAAAGGCCCGGCGCCGTACATAATTCCAAAGTTGACCACCTTAGCGGCCCGGCGCATCTCCGGTAATACATCTTTTTCAGCCACTCCATACACTAAAGCCGCCGTGCGGGTATGGATATCAACACTTTCATGAAATGCTTTCAACAGTTCGGGATCTTTTGACAGGTGCGCCATTACTCTTAACTCAATCTGGGAATAATCAGCCGATAGAATTTTCCAGCCCGGTCTTTGCGGAATAAAGGCCTTGCGGATTTCCCGCCCGACATCGGTGCGAATGGGAATATTTTGAAAATTCGGGTCGCTACTGCTCAATCGCCCTGTCGATGCTACGGTCTGATTAAAAGAGCCGTGCACCCGCCCGGTCTTCTTACTCACTAAGTTCGGTAGTGCATCCACATAGGTGTTTTGAAGTTTGGAAAGTTGCCTGTAATCAAGCACCAAACCGGGTAAAGGATGCTCGTCTCTTAATTTTTCAAGGACATTAACCGCCGTTGAACGTTTTCGCCCTGTGCTCAACTGCAGATTGTCAAACAGCACTTCGCCAAGTTGCTTGGGCGAATTGATATTAAACTTAACCCCCGCCTCAAAGTAAATCTGTTCGGTGAGATTCTCGATCTGTTTACTTAATTCTTTTGACATGCTTTTCAGAAATTCCACATCGATATAGACGCCGTTCGCTTCCATCTCCAGCAAAACAGAGATAAGCGGCATCTCAATATTCCTGAAAATATCTTCGGTTTTATCTTCCTGAAGTTTTTTTCGAAAAATCGGAACCAACTGCAAAACCACATCGGCGTCTTCCGCGGCATAAAAAGTTACCCTGTCAACGGGAACTTCATCCATCCGAATCTGATTTTTACCTGAACCGATCAGATCTTCAATCGGCTGCATCGTATAATTAAGATATTGCTGACTGAGTTTATCCAGCTTATAGGAACGGGCATCCGGCTGAATTAAAAACGCCGCCACCATGGTGTCAAATACGATATTCTTCAGTTCAATCCCATAGCGTTTCAGAATAAGCATATCGTATTTTAAATTCTGTCCGCATTTGGGAATAGCCTCATTTTCCAGCACCGGTTTCAGGATTTCCAGAAATTGCAGATGATCGTCATCGCCAAACAGCGATTTCTGTTTCGAGGGAAACTGAATAGGAATATAGACACCCTCGTTCGGTTTCCAACTCAGAGAAACCCCAACGATCTCCGCTTCCATAGGATGGATCGAAGTCGTCTCAAGATCAACAGAAAGAAGCGCAACATTTCCCAGCTTTTTGACCAGCCGCTGAACGTCTTCCTGCCTCTGTACGGTCTGATAATTTTTTTCAACCTGCTCCGACTTTTCTCTAATCCCAAGCGTCTTAATGAGGCTGTAGAATTCCAGTTCTTCGAATAACTTTTTCAGAACCGGTTTATTAACCGATTTTGTTTTCAAATCAGAAATTTGGAGATCCAGAGGGACATCGGTCTTAATTGTTGCCAGCATCTTGGATAATATGGCGCTTTCCGCGCCCTCTGCAATCAGCCCGGCAATGCGTTTATTATCAATTTTATCCAGATTTTCCAATATTCCTTCTAGGGAATTGAATTTATTCAAAAGCGGTTTGGCTTTCGCCGGACCAATGCCTTTTATTCCGGGAATATTATCGGAAGTATCACCAATCAGTCCGAGATAATCTGTAATTTGAGCGGGTCTGACGCCCCATTTTTCAACAACCCCGTTTGCATCAATGAGCTCAATATCTTTCTGCCCGGAAGCGGGTTTGTAAACCAGGATATCATCTTCAAGCAATTGCATAAAATCTTTGTCGCCCGTCACCATATAGACAGCCAGCCCTTTTTTCTTGCCCTCTTTTGCCAGTGTGCCGATAATGTCGTCAGCTTCGTATCCGGGATAAATAATCACCGGAATATTCATGGCTTCCGTGACTTTAAATATGTACGGCAACTGCGAAACCAGTTCGTCAGGCATTGCTTCCCGTGTGGCTTTATAGCCTTCGTAAATTTTATGCCGAAACGTCTTTTCCGGCGCGTCAAAGACCATCCCGATATAATCCGGCTGTTCGTCTTTGATTACTTTCATCAACGAATTGAGGAAGGCAAAGATCGCTCCCGTCGGCTGACCGGCGGAATTCGTTAGACGGTTACGGATCATTCCAAAATAGGAACGATATGCAATTGCTGAGCCGTCGATTAAATATAAAGTCTGTTTATCTTTCATAATTCA
>JAGHBC010000070.1 GCA_021161185.1 Fidelibacterota bacterium | reverse complement strand
CAATAACACTATTGCCGATTTTCAGGGGTTGATCAACTGTTACATTTATATAAAGTTTCTGGGTTCTGGGAGCGTTTTGATACTGAAATTTAATCAATTCAACAAGGTATTAACAGCCACAGATTCCGCTTTTTATTCTTTATGATCACCTCTCCTCCAGAGAAATTAATTGTAAATCTGTAACAGTATTTTTAGATTCCATTGTGCTAACGAAAACCAATAAAACCGCAATAAAAGAAATTATAATCAAAACAGGAGGTTAGGCATGTTCAAGCGCAATCATCATCTAATATTTTCAAATCTCGTTTTGTTGCTTTTGATATTCACCTTCATCAACATTATCGCTTTTGCCGATGAGGGCATGTGGACATTTGACAATCCGCCAATAGAGCAGCTAAAGGAATACGGATTCACCCCTACACATGAATGGCTTGACCACGTGCGGCTTGCCAGCGTACGATTTATGGATGGCGGTTCCGGTTCTTTTGTTAGCCCAAATGGTCTGGTAATAACCAATCACCATGTCGCCGTAGGACAATTGCAAAAGATTTCTACCGAAAAAAATAATTATGTTAATACAGGCTTTTTTACCTCCAAAATGACAGATGAGCATAAATGCCCGGATCTGGAAGTCAATGTCTTAATATCAATGGATGACGTAACCCAAAGAGTCCGCTCCGCCATGCAAAAGGACATGAATAAAGTTGAGGCATTAAAGGCTCGTAAAGCCGAAATTGCCAAAATTGAAAAGGAGAGTCTCGATGAAACCGGGCTGCGCTCTAACGTAATCAGCTTATATCATGGCGGAGAATACTGGTTGTATCGCTATAAAAAGTACACTGATGTGCGCCTGGTATTCGCACCCGAGCGTCAGGCAGCCTATTATGGCGGAGATTTCGATAACTTCACCTATCCGCGCTATGATCTCGATGTGGCTTTCTTCAGAGTATATGAAAATGATAAGCCTATAAACTCCGAACATTATTTTAAATGGAACTCAAAAGGCGCGGCGGAAAACGAACTGGTCTTCGTGCCGGGCAATCCCGGCTCTACGGACCGTTTATACACCTACTCTCGTCTTGAGTTTCAGCGCGATTTCAACTATCCGTTGATTTTAAAATACATCGACAAACGTTTACAAATATTGCATGAATATATGAAAAAAGGACCCGAACAGGAACGGCGCGCCTTAGTACAGATTTTTAGTCTTGAGAATAGCAAAAAGGCGCTGACCGGTGAATTAAATGGTTTGTTAGATGAAGATCTAATGGCAAAACGCAAAAACGATGAAGAGAATTTTCGTAAACTTATTGCGGAAAATCCTGAATGGGAAAAAGAGTATGGCGCCGCCTGGGATATAATTGATAAGACAATTGAAAAAAAAGTCACTATTGCAAAAGAGCGCTTCTACCGCCGTCTCTTTGGCTCAAAAATGGCCGGATTTGCCCAGACCATTGTTCGTTACGTCACGGAAGTCCGAAAACCTGACGGCGAACGGCTTGATGGATATCACGACTCTGAACTTCCTCAACTCAAATTCCGGCTATTCTCTCCTGCACCAATTTATAGAGATTTGGAAGAGGCGCTTTTAGCCGGCGCTTTACAGATGTCTTTGGATGAATTAACACCGGATGATGAATTTATTAAAATTGTATTAGGCAATCGCACACCTGAAGAAGTTGCCAAAGAACTTATCAGTGGCACACAGCTGGATGACGTTGACCTGCGAAAAAAACTCCTTGAAGGCGGCGAAAATGCGGTAAAGGCATCCTCTGACCCGCTGATTGTTTTAGCCCGAAATTTAGATCCAATGATGCGCGCCAGCGAAAAATGGTATCGTGAAAATATTGAGAGCGTCCTGACGCCTGCGAGTGAAAAAATTGCAAAGGCACGTTTTGCGGTTTATGGAAAAGATACCTATCCTGACGCCACCTTTACTTTACGCTTGGCTTATGGTACTGTTAAAGGTTATCCTATGAATGGGACAATAGCGCCCTATAAAACAACTCTGTACGGTCTGTTTGACCGCTCTTTAAGTTTTGATCAAAAAGGCGATTTTTCCCTGCCGCAACGTTTTTGGGATCGGCAGAAGAAACTCGATCTGTCGACGCCGGTAAATTTCGTTTCCACCTGTGATATTATCGGCGGAAATTCAGGCTCTCCAGTAATTAATAAAAAAGCCGAAATAGTCGGATTAATATTTGACGGTAACATCGAAAGTCTGCCGGGTCGTTTTATTTATGATGAAACCAAAAACCGTGCCGTTGCCGTGCATAGCGCATATATAACCGAGGCTTTAAACAACCTTTACAAATGCAAAAATCTGGCAAAGGAACTTGAGGGGAAATAATTTAAACAGAAGTTGCCCTTTTTTTGCAAATTATTTAATCTAAGGGCTTAAGTACCTCCTTGCTCAAAGTTAATTTGGTTCCTCCTCGTTTAGAGTTGGTAATTTCATAACCTCAGAACTCCTGACTTATCGCAGATTATCAGAAATCCTGACCTGATATTGAAAAAACAATGAATAATAGCAGTTGATTCGCAGATTTAATTGTCTTAACTCACAGCAAAACGAGCAGAAAGAAGAGATTTACCGCTATTTACTACACGATATTTTTTAAAGGAAATAGTATACCTGTCAGGTTTATTCAAATAATCGCATCCGGGGTAAAAGAATCTTATAAACCTGACAGGTATAACGGAATCTCTCTTGTTCCCAATATCACGTTAAACACCTCCGGTGTTTCGTCTTTGGGGATACTCTTTATTCATCAGACTTCGCCTGATGCTATTCACATTTAATCCCTTGCGGGATTATCCAATTTCTATTCAAAGTTCAGAAGTCCTGACCTGATATTGAAAAAACAATGAATAATAGCAGTTGATTCGCAGATTTAATTGT
>JAGHBC010000156.1 GCA_021161185.1 Fidelibacterota bacterium | reverse complement strand
TGAAAAACTTTTGACACTACGAAAATTATTCACAGGAGAAAAAAATGAAAGGCACAAAAGAACTTGCAAAATTAGGAATAACCGAGTTGTCCTTAATGATGGCTAATAATAGCTCAATAAGAAAATTGGTTATTCCTATCATCGACAACAAAATCCGGAAGATAAACACTAATGTTGATGAGCATACGTTTCCAGCAGAAAAGTATGCTCATTACTGCTTCTTCCGCAATCTTTTGAGAACCTTGGGAAAACGAATGGATGAAAAGTTGCTCGCCAAAAATTACCGGAGAAAACTTGCTAAGAACTTTGTCGGCAATATTATGTTCAATGGCGGAGATACAAGAAATCAGGCTTTTGAACAAGAAGGAAGGGAAATCCCCAGTTTCATTACAATTAGCCCAACCCAAAAGTGTAATCTGAAATGTAAAGGTTGCTATGCCGCCAGCCATAAAGGATTATTTGCCAAATTAGATTGGGAAACATTTGATAGAATTCTAACCGAAAAGGTAGAATTATGGAATAGTTATTTTACTGTTATTTCCGGTGGAGAGCCGTTTCTGTGGAGCGATAAGGGAAAAAATTTGTTTGATATTCTGGAAAAACACAGTGATCAATTCTTTTTGATCTATACGAATGGAACTACAATTAACAAAGAGAATGCCAGGAGGTTAGCAGAATTAGGCAACGCAACGCCGGCAATATCTGTCGAAGGTTTCGAAAAAGAGACTGATGAGAGAAGAGGTGAAGGGGTCTTTAATAAGATTCTCGAATCTATGGCAAATCTACGTGAATATGGAGTACCCTTCGGTATTTCCGTAACCGCTACTCAAAAAAATGCCGAATTAGTCGTATCGGATGAGTTCCTCGATTTTTATTTTGAAAAACAGAAAGCCGTGTACGGCTGGCTATTTCAATATATGCCGATTGGCAGGGGAATTAACCTTGAATATCTAGTTACTCCTGAACAACGCCTCTATATGTACCAGAGAGGGAAAATTATTAATGAAGAAAAGGGATATAATTATGTTGATTTCTGGAATAATGGATATATGAGTTGGGGATGCATATCAGGAGGAAGAAAAGGTGGCTATCTCTATATCGAGTGGAATGGAAATGTCACGCCTTGTGTATTTGTTCCCTATTCTCCCGTCAATATCTGCGATGTTTATAAAAACGGTGGTGATTTGGATAATGTTTTAGAATCTCAATATTTTCAGGACATCAGAGACTGGCAAAAGAGCTATGGGTATCTAAAAAATAGAAAAGAGATCAAAAACAGGATAATGCCTTGCTTTATCAGGGACCATCACAAAGAATTTTGCGAAATTACAAATAAATATCCTGTCAAACCGATCGATAAACCGGCGGAAGAGGCTTTGCATAGTGAAAAGTATCATAAGCAAATGATTGAATATGATGAAGAACTTGCGAAGCTGTTGGACCCGGTTTGGGAAAAAGATATTGTTAATAAATGAGTCCACTAAAAAAAGCATCAAAAGTTGAATCCATCTGGTGATTATGAAAACTGTTAAAACAGTTCTGTGCCTACGTAACTTACTATTAACCCCCAACTTAAGTTGGGGGTTAATAAAACACAGCCCAAACAATCCAACCGTTTCAACGGTCCTAGTAGATTCTTACCTATATGATAGTTTATTGATGGAAAATTTAAGGGATAGTGATTATACGTGTCATCCTGAGGAAAGCAAAGCAACAAAGGATCTCTGACGAGAACCCTATAGAGGTTCTTCACTCGTACCTTCCCGATGGGTCGGGACAGGCTGTTCAGAATGGCAGTTTTGATACTTTTTACGATTTAATCAAATGTGGAAATTATGAATTATGAACTGGTGGAATAATATACCAAAACATATTAATCCTAATATCGTTGAAATCGGCTCGTTTCAATTACGTTATTATGGATTAATGTATGTTGTTGCGTTTGCCATCGTATATCTGCTCGCTTTGTACCGAGTAAAAAATGAAAAATATAAAATCCCGAAAGAGAGTTTACAGAATTACTTTGTCTGGGCAATTATTGGAGTTCTGGTTGGTGGGAGATTGGGATATGTTCTATTTTACAATTTTGAATATTTTGTAACAAAACCACTGGAAATAATATGCCCTTTTGATCTATCGAATGGATTTCACTACGTAGGTATTTCCGGAATGTCTTATCATGGTGGAGTCATTGGCGTTATTTTGGTTTCTATCCTCTTTTGCCGTAAATATAGAATAAATTTTTGGTATTTAGCTGATTTGTTGTGTCCGGCGATTCCTTTAGGTTATACATTTGGAAGATTAGGCAACTTTATTAACGGGGAACTTTATGGGCGTGTTACTACAGTGCCCTGGGGAATGTACTTCCCTTTAGATCCGACACATCAGTTGCGCCATCCCTCTCAACTTTATGAGGCTTTTTTTGAAGGAATATTTCTATTTCTAATCCTTTGGAGTTTGAGAAAAACAAAGGTTTTTGATGGATTCCTCTTTTGCTTATACCTCATTGGTTATGGGATAGTACGATTTTTTATTGAATTTGTTCGCGAACCCGATTCTCAATTGGGTTTTGTGTTCGGCTCCTTTACTATGGGACAAACTCTTTGTGTTTGTATGATATTCATAGGTGTTTTTATCTTGATAATTCGCATTAACCGAATAACGATCGAATTATTAAAACGAAAAGGTTGAATTCTTAATGAAAAGAAATTTCTTATATTCGTAGCGTTAAAAGGCATTGTGAGACAAAAATATATCCGGACAAAAAAATATTTTATCAAGAGCTAAAAAATGGTTAATATATGGCTAGGATAATTGAATGATAGTAAAACTTACCAAATTCACAATAAGGGGAATCGCCGGCGCAATAGTCGACACGATTATTTTATGGCTTCTCAGTACCTATCTCTTTAACTCCTATCTTGCAAAATATATTTTAGCGCCGTCAATATCCTTCGAGTTTTCGATTTTTTGCACCTATACTATTTGCTATTTTTGGATATGGAACTACAGAGTACACAACACTAAAAGTGATTTTTTTAAACGCCTCCCGGGATATAATGCGGCGGCTTTGATCTCTTTTGCCGTCAAGATGGCTTTGCTGATTACAATAGAACGAATTTTTCACTTTAATGTAGTTATCTGTAATCTGTTGGCGCTATCAGTAGCGGGTTTTGTTAGTTTTTTTGCAGCTGAGAAACATATTTTTAAAAAAACTAATCCGTAATAAAGGAAGTGACAATGAGTAATATAACGGACATTGTAATCAAAAAAGTCGAAAACAGGCGTGATCTGAAAAGATTTATATCTTTTCCGTATAAGCTTTATGCCGGAAATAAATACTGGGTACCACCCTTGCGTTTTGACGAAATGAACACTTTACGACGGGATAAAAATCCTGCTTTTGAATTTTGTGAAGTAAAATATTGGCTTGCATACAAAGATGGAAAAATCGCCGGCAGGATTGCCGGAATTATCAACTGGCGCTACGTTGAAAGATGGCAAAACAAATATGCTCGCTTCGGATGGATCGATTTTATTGATGATGAGGATGTGTCAAAAGCATTAATTGAAACTGTAGAGAAATGGGCTAAAGAAAAAGGTATGCGAGCCGTTCATGGACCTTTAGGATTTACCGACCTTGATTATGAAGGAATGTTGATTGAGGGCTTTGAAGAACTCGGGACAATGGCGACAATATATAATTATCCCTATTATCCTAAACACCTTGAAAAATATGGCTATACAAAAGATGTAGATTGGGTTGAGTTTGAAATAAAAGCGCCGCAAGAAGTTCCTGAAAAAATAAATAGAGTCGCTAATATTGCCCTGGAAAGAAGTAATCTCAGGGTATTAAAAGTAAAAAAGTCAAAAGATCTGCTGCCTTATGCAAAAGATATGTTCAATGTATTGGACATTGCCTATAGAGACATTTTCGGATTTGTGCCTTTGACTGACAAACAGGTTGATCTCTACATTAAACAGTATTTTGGGTTTATTCGTCCCGATTATATCTCCATAATACTCGACAGTAGTGACAGGGTAGCCGCATTCGGGATTACTATGCCTTCCCTATCAAAAGCTCTGCAAAAAGCAAAAGGAAGACTCTTTCCGTTCGGCTTTTTGCATCTGTTGAAAGCCATGAAAAACAACAGCGCCATTGATCTATATCTGATTGGAGTTCGTCCCGATCTGCAAGGGAAAGGGGTGAATTCCATTATATTTAATGAACTCCACAAAATATTTATCAAAAATAATGTACTTACAGCCGAGACAAATGTTGAGTTGGAAACCAACTATAAAGTACAGGCTCAATGGAAACACTTTACGCATCGGCAACATAAAAGGAGACGATGTTATATCAAATATTTAAATTGACGGAGATTGCAAGAGTTATTCAAATTTTGAAATGGTAATATTAGAAGTGTATGAAAAAGATTTATAAACCAGGTGATGACGGTTTCGTAAAAAGTCTGGGGAGTGCCATTCTGAGTGATAACGAAGAATCTCTAATGCCTTTACGAACAATGTTATGGAGATTCTTCACTTCGTTCAAGAATGACATATTTTCCCCTTTTTACGAAACCATCAGGTGATTGCTTAAATTAATGTCTGTTATTTCGGTGAAAAATATGAAAATCAGAACGGGAGTCATTGCCTGCCTCTATGAGGAATTTATTCAATGGAATAAAACTAACGATTCTAGCTGGGTAAAAGTAAAATGTTCTAAGTCTAATCAACGAAAAATTATCAAAGAATTAACTATTTAGAAGAGCGAAATGAAAAGAAGATTGTTTATTTTTGCATTGATTTTATCCCTTGTGGTGATTAATTGCAAAGATGTAGTAAAAGAACTTACCACGACCATTTCTGGAAAAGTAACCAGTGAGGGTAAACCTGTTTCAGGCGCTTTTGTCATCCTGCTTGAAGCTGGAAATCTTGCAAGCTCCGGGATTTCACTTTCAAATGGTATGATAACAAATTCAGGGGGAAATTATATGATGATTGAGGTAAGCGCCGGTGATTATTATGTAGTAGCAATTGAAGATGCTAATAATAATTTTTTCTTCGATACTGATACCGACAAAATCGGCTATTATGGTAATCCTGACACACTTACCGGACTAACAATCCCTCAAACGCTTCATGTTAATAAGGGTGATGATATAGAAGACATCAATATCACGAAGCTATATAAATTACCGCAATAGATAATGATACTGGCTGTAAGAATTTGCAATGAAGATTTTTACGATCGAGCGTCTATAATAATCTATAGAAGAATCGATTTGTACTATGATAATTGAGTTAAAATGAGCCAAAGATGAGTTCTAAATGAAAGGAAATTTCTTATGTTCGTAGAGTTAAAGGGAGTCGTAAAACAGAAATATACCTGGACAAAAAAGTTTTTTACCGATAAATATAAAGATGTGTTTGCCAAAGCATATAAATTTACACGCGCCAAAACGGCGAAAGCCTTTGGCTATTATCCTTACTATCTCGACATTCGTGAAACCGAAGGAACCAATGTTCTGATAGCTAATAAAAAAGCTATTATGCTTGGCTCGAACAATTATTTAGGGCTCACTCATCATCCGGAAGTGATCGAAGCAGGAGTCCGGGCGCTAAAAAAGTACGGCTCCGGCTTGACGGGCAGCCGGTTATTAAACGGCAACATTTATTTACATAACCAATTGGAAGAAAGATTGGCGTCTTTTGTCGGTAAAGAAAAAGCACTTGTATTTTCCACGGGCTTTGCCGTTAATCTGGGCGTCATCTCCACAATAACCGATGCAAAGGATGTGATATTCAGTGACGAGATGAATCATGCATCCATTGTGGATGGCGCCAGATTCTCCAAAGCGTCTATTCAGGTTTTTGAGCATAACAACATGAGTCAATTAGAAAATAAATTAATAGCTGCTCCCAATGAGTACGGTCGCCTTATCGTATCCGACGGTATTTTCAGCATGGAAGGAGATATTGTAAAGCTTCCTGAATTAGTCGCCTTAGCCAATAAATACGGCGCCCGGATTATGATAGATGACGCCCATTCTCTTGGAGTGTTGGGGCCTAAAGGCGAAGGAACGGCGGCTCACTTTAATCTTACGGACAAAGTCGATATGATTATGGGCACATTCAGTAAATCGCTGGCCGGTATCGGCGGATTTATTGCCGGAGAAGAACCGGTAATAGATTACCTGAAACACAACGCCCGGACGATTATCTTTACTGCAGGACTGCCGCCGTCCAATACCGCTGCTGTTTTAAAAGCCCTGGAAATTATTATCCGGGAACCGGAGCGACGGGCGCGATTGTGGGATAATGCCAATTATATGAAAAAGGAATTGAGCCTGTTGGGGTTTGATATCGGTAACAGTTCGACGCCTGTAATCCCGGTTATTATCGGCAATGAAATGAAAACTTTTGCCGTATGGCGGGATTTGCTGGATGCCGGCGTTTATACAAATCCTGTCATCTCCCCTGCCGTCCCGCCCGATCGTTCTCTGCTGCGCACCAGTTATATGGCAACTCACACCCGCGAACAGCTGGATTTTTGTCTAACGCAATTTGCAAAAATAGGAAGTAAACACAGAGTATTGCATTCAAATAATTGGATACAGAATTGTGTGGCTTAGGATAAATCAAAATGCCTTTTTACAACAAAATAAATAGAAATATTCACTGGATAAAATATAAGAATTAGTATGGAGTATTATTATCATGGCAAAACAAAATGATAAAAAATTCAAATCACATGTCAGAATAAATGATAGCCTCCTTGGAAAACTTGAGAAACGTACTTTACAGTGGTTTGCGAGCAAAATGCCCGGCTGGGTAACGCCTGATATTTTGACTGGGATCGGATTGATAGCAACGATTATTATATTTTGCGGATACTGGCTCAGTAATGTTTGTCCGGGGTTTCTCTGGCTGGCAAGTTTTGGATTTCTTCTGAATTGGTTTGGAGACAGTCTGGACGGAACCCTGGCCCGGTATCGCAAAATCGAGAGGCCGAAATTCGGATTTTATATCGATCATACGGTTGATGCCATCGGGCAGATTTTCATTGTAGTCGGTCTGGGGATATCGCCATATGTGACCTTCGATGTCGCATTATTGGCTGTTATCGGTTATTTACTTCTATCGGTTCATGTCTATATCCGCACCTACGTGATGGGAGTTTTTCGAATATCCTACTACAAAATAGGTCCGACGGAGGTCCGCGTAATCTTGGTATTGTTTAATACTACCATGTTTTTTGCGGGAATACCCAAAGTTGAGATTTTGTCAACGTTATTCACTCTGTATGATATTTTAATGCTTGCCGCCACCGGCGTTATGTTTGTGCTTTTTCTGGTATACTCCGTTAAGGGTGCAATCCAATTGTCAAAATCAGACTAAAGAAGAGAGTACTTTTAGACTCAGATTTGGCATTCCGGCACGTTGATTTTTACTCATTTTATAGTACTCGTTAAAAATCACCGAGTTATCCGACCGAATTAGGATTTGCGATTCCGGAACATATCCCAGATCAATTTCAGTCCTAAAATGCTGGCAAGCAGAAATCCGACAACACCGATTAGCGGATAACCAAATAGTTTGGGTGCAATGGCTGCCTGGATAACAAATGAAGAGCCGATTATGAGAGCCGAAATAATAAGAGCAGCCGATAATCGGTTTGATGACTTGCCTAATTCGTCAACTAGGTGTTCGAGATTTCTATGTTCGAATTGTATAGCAAATTTTCCACTCGCCGCTTTATTTATAATGATGCGTGTCTTCTTTGGAAGTTCCTCCGCTAAAAGAGCAAGATCGTCGATAAGAATCAAGCCTTCTTTGAATTTTCTCGTGGGGTCGTAACGCCGCATAATTATTTTCCCTAAATAGGGACGCAGTTCAGAGACTGCATCGAATTCAGGATACAGTAATCTTCCCAATCCCTCGGCGGTGAGTAAAGCTTTTAATGCCAAAGACAGGTGGACCGGAAGTGTTAACCGATAAGACTGGATAATCTCATAAAACTCATTCATCAAAATATTTAGTTGCAATTCTTTAAGTGGAACACCATAGTAATCGTAAATCATTTTTGTAATATCAGCTTTGAGTGCATTGACATTTACAGTATCATCAATAATTCCAAGATGCTCAAGTGCTCGTACTATTCTGCGTATATCTTTACGTATGCCTCCTGCAATAAGATCCCCTAAATGGTCTATCGTTACTTCGTCGATTTGACCAACCATTCCAAAGTCTAAGGGAGCAATTACATTTCCCGGTAGCACCATCATATTGCCAGAGTGTGGATCGGCATGGAAGAAACCGAATTCGAATATCTGCTTGAAACTTAAACAAGTTCCACGTTTTGCAATTTCCTTTCTATCCAACCCCGCTTTTTCTATCACATCAATATTTGATGCCTTAATTCCATCAACATAATCCATGACCAACAGGTTGGAAGTGCTGTATTCGGAATAGTATGAGGGGAAAAAAACGGTTGGGTCATCGGCAAAGTATCGTTTAAAGCGAGAAATGTTCTTACCTTCCTGAATAAAATCCAATTCACGGTGGATTGACTTATCAAATTCATCTAATATTGCAGCAGGATCCTGGTTTAATTTTTCCTGAAAATATTTGTTAAGAATACGTGCTAAATCACTGAGTATTTCTATATCAACATCAATGATTGCTCTTGCAGACGGTCGTTGAACCTTTAAGACAATATCTTTCCCTTCTTTTAATTTTGCTCTATGCACCTGGGCAATTGATGCAGCAGCTAACGGCTCTTTGTTAATCTCAGGGAATATTTTGTAGGGATCGCTTTTAAGCTCATCGCGTATAACTTTTTCTATCTCTTCAAAAGGAATGGGGGCAACATCATCCTGCAACTTCTGAAATTCATAAGCGATTTCAGGCGGGATTATATCGGGACGCATACTCAGAATTTGACCTATTTTAATGAAAGTAGGACCGAGTTCCTCAATTGCATTGCGTAAGCGCTGTGCGCTTGGTTGGCTCGCCTTTTTGTCGGATTTAAGACGGGGAATAAATTTTTCGCCAAAGCGGAGAATCAGGTCCTTACTGGCTGCATCGACTACATCATCAAAACCGTATTTCAGCAATATTCTGATTACCTGATTATATCGGCGCAGGTGTCGCCAGGTACGCGGAATTATAGTAAATTCCATTTACCCACCCATAATTGGTTTTTAACAATATCCAAACCGAATAATAATAGTACCTGTTTTATAAAACGGTAAAATATCAGTTTTCCCCGGCTGAATACCGCAAGTGAAGCTATTTTTTATCTGCGCCGTGTTTCTGTTCGATATGATTTTTCAACCTTTTTTCAAGAGAATCAATATCTTCTTTGGTGACAATATTCAGTGTTTTCAGAGCTTTTTGAACCTCTTCCTTGACAAAATTCTGCATCTCGTCTTTGTGCCTTTCAGTTGCCTTTAAAAGATCATTCAAAACACCGGGCTTTTCCTCACGCGATAATTCGCCTTTTTTAACCAACTCTTCAATAATGTCTTCGGCTTTTTCACGGGTAAGCGTAGCAGCGCCTAAACCAGCCAGAAAAACTTTTTTAATAATGTCCGACATGATGCATTCCTCCCTTATTATAAAACTTATCTCTATTTTAATAAATATAAGTGTCTAATGCAAAATATTTCAACTCACACATTTGAATACATAGTCTTACCAATAAATATTCCAGTCACAGCAAGACAAGAAAAACGCTGAATTGCTTGTCTGGATCAGTCGAGAATCCGCGCTCAATCGTTTCCAAAACGTCATGAAGAGTTTGTAGCTTGGTAAAAATTGGGGAATATTTTTGCAAAGATTAGCGGAGAGACAGGGATTCGAACCCTGGGTACCGGTTAAGATACACACGCTTTCCAAGCGTGCTCCTTCAGCCACTCGGACACCTCTCCAAAAAGCAACTTATTTTAAAGGTTTTTATCAGAATATCCAAGGAATAATAGTCGTAGTCTCTTGTCTGATCTAGGAACATGGCATCCACTTCTGGAGATGACATGAAGGTGTTGATCGGTGATGATTGGCTGAAAGACGCCGATGCGACAGAAGTTGATATTTGGTGGGTTCTGGTCGGTTAAGATTTCGATTGGTGTGGGTTAAGAGACTATATTGTACTCAAAGAGTATGTTTTTATTGACACCATAATTCATTGCGGTTTAAGAAAGCATAATAGTGCAGTTATCTTTTTGAGTTCTCGGCTGTCTCGACATTATGTCTCAGCTTCCGCTCCAACCAATTCCAAACCCGCTTATAGCACAGGCATTCCATCCGGATCGACTCGTCATTATAGGTTTCCTTTAAAACCACACCGTTATCCCGGATTAAAGCGATTGCTTTCACGTCATTCAGTGAAAGTTCTATTTCAACCTTTATCTCTTCCTGTTGTAGCTTTTGCAGAATTCCAAGTCTCAGGTCATCGACTTTCAGACTGTTCAGCGCCGAAAGAAATATTGCTTCGGGATAATCCAACCTCACCTGCCGAAATATACCATTATCCATTTTATCAATTTTGTTAAAAACCGTTAATGACGGGATTTCATATAGATCCAGCCGGATTAGAATCTCATCGACGGTTTTCAGATGTTCAAGACAATTCGGATTACTGATATCAATAACTTTCAGGATCAAATCCGCTTCCCGGGCTTCCTGCAGCGTGCTTCGGAACGAAGCCATCAGATTCGGAGGCAGTTTTCGAATAAATCCAACCGTATCGCTCAGCAAAACGTTGTGATATTTATCGATTTTCCACTGCCGAACCGTTGTGTCCAGAGTGGCAAATAGTTTGTCTTCTACCAACACTGAGGCATTGGTAAACAGGTTTAATATTGTCGATTTGCCGGCATTGGTATAACCAACTAACGCCACCCGGTAATAGCTGCCGCGTCCTTTACGCTGAATGTCTCGTTCACGGTCAATGCGCTTAATATCCTTTTTCAAGCATGAAATACGGGTACGGGTCAAGCGGCGGTCCACTTCGATCTGGGTTTCACCGGCGCCACTGCGGACACCAATTCCGCCAATCTGGCGTTCAAGGTGAGTCCAGCGTCTGGTCAGGCGCGGCAGCAGATATTCCAGTGTCGCCAATTCCACCTGGGTTTTGGCTTCTTTGGTTCGGCTGTGTTTAGCGAAAATCTCTAAAATTACGCCGCTTCTGTCCCGGATTTCTATATTCAATGCTTTTTCAAGATTACGGGATTGAGTAGGCGATAAATCGTCATCAAAAATAATCTCATCCAACCTGAGTATTGAGATTAGTGATCGAATTTCCTCAACTTTTCCCTTACCGATATACATTGAGGGCGAAATATGGTTCCTTTTTACAATAAAGCGGTCAACCACCTCATATTTCAGAGTCCGGACCAAATTGCCTAATTCCATCAGATGATCTTCTACCGTTTCCATGGATTGGTACGGCGTCACAACTCCAACCAATAAAACCCGTTCAGTCACTAATCAATTTTCCTCTCAACTTCCGGTTCGTCCGCCCAATATAGCTCTCCAGCAACGCCAGCGCCAACACAAACATAATTAACCAATCACTATATTCCCGGCTGTGCTGCAATTGATTTAAGCTCTTATCGCCTTCAGACATTAGCACATCAATACGTCCGGTGTAATCGGAAATCATATCGGTGAAATCCATATCTTCGAGGAATGATGAGCCGCATTCTTCGGCAGGAATGTTGACAACAAGCCGCTTGATTAATTTACCTTTTGCAGAAATATCATAAATTCCCGGCTCTTCGGTATCAGCGAAGGAAAACAGACGGCTTTTATCTATCGGCAACATTATGCGACGACCACCCGGAGTCTGAATTGAAACATCTTTGGCGTTATTTACTTGCGTCACGGAAACCCGGATTGTATCACCGGTACAAAATTCTTTTTCTCTCAATCCTTGTTGTGAAAGATACAAGATCGCACGATTCATTATTGCCGGGAAAAAGCCTGTCAAGTGCAGATTGCTCCATTCATCAACCGGTGAAGTGGCAAATAGCAAACCGCTGCCTTTTTCAAAATATGTCTCCACAATTAAGGGTGTATTATCTTCATAATTTGCCAGCACGGTTTGATTTTTCCCCACGCTGAAGCCCGGAATTACATAGAAATCCGGTGAGTAAATCAGGGAGTGTTTTTCTTTCAGGATATTGCTCAAGACGGGATGGTCCTGTTTGAAATTACCGATTCTCAGCATTAATTCGCCGTCGGACCGCCGTAAATCCCTCCACTTCGGAAAACCGAATTCATCCCCCCAGAACGAATTAAAATCCACCGGATCGCAATCCTGCCCCGGAAACAAGAGAATTCCTTTATTCATGTCCATAAAATATCTTATTTTATTCAGCATATTTGGAGGTAATCGGTCAATATTTGAAAATATCAGAACGTCGTAAAGTGTTAAATCTTCGGTGGGAAAAAGTTCGGCTGACGTTACCTTCGGCTTAATAAGCGACATCTCTCGCAGACTGAGGCTGCGCCGGATATATTCACCGTCCCCGGGTCTGCGGGTTACAATTAACACCCGAATCGTTTCCGGTATATTCAATAAAAAATAGCGTGTATTGTCAGCACATAAATTATCATCTGCAATTTTCAGATAGCCCTTATGAATTCCCGGGCTTTCGGGAATAAATTCAAATTGAATATCCGAATGATTCACAGCGGGAATATTTAACACGGACTGTCCTAACTTCTGGTTATCAAAGAAAAGCGAAACGACTGTTTCTGTGGGTTTTTCATTCCAATTTTCCACAAGCCCCCGTATCGTCGCTACCTGCTCTTTTTCAAAGATCTGATTCGGCATTGAAATTGACATCAGAGCCTCATTATTCTTATCACCGACAACGGGAAACAGGATCATTCTGGCGTCGGTTTTCCCAAATAATGATTCGACGGGATGAGCCGGGAGATTTTCACTCTGCCAGGTACTTTCCTGAAAATCGCTAATGATCCAGATTGCCGGGGATATCTCGCTGCAATCGAGGATGTCTTTTTCAATAGTGCTGATTGCGACATCAATTTTTCCCCGGCGATTTGTTAATTTGACTGCTTGAATGATGTTTTTTAACGACGCCGGATCGGTAACGAGCCCCTGATCCAGTAGTTTCCTGGGCTGCGCCGTTTCAATTATCTTCACATAAACCGGGAAATCTATGTTGTTACTCGCCGTTGTTAAAGCCTCTACCCCGATCTCCAATAAATTTTGACCGCGCATTACAGCCTGCATTGAAAGAGAATTATCGAGAACTATATACAGAGTTTCACCTTTGCCGACATATATCCCGGGTGAATTTGAACTGCGGTATGGTCTGGCAAAAGCCAGAATAATGAACAGAATTATAAGCATTCTTAACAGGAGCAGAATAATCTGCCGGATTTTCAGCTTGCGGATTAGATCATGTTCCAACTGCTTCAAAAAACGCAATGTGCTGAATTCATGTTGAAAAATCCGCTGTCTGCCGATCAGATGAATTAGCAACGGCACCGACACGAGAGGTAATAAGTACAGGATAAAAGAATTTATAAATGCCATAGATTAAAAAATTTGTAACCGTTCATCCCGATATATCGGGATATGTAAGGAAAAATGGAAACATACTTATCTCCTTATTTTTCTTTCTACCCTTCGTGGATTCCCCTGAATTATATGTCATTGCAAGCGTAGCGAAGCAATCTTTTAGGTCATAAGCGCATGTTTTTAATAGATTGCTTCGTCGCTCCGCTCCTCGCAATGACATACCTAAATTACTTTTTACGATTCCATTATACTTCTGTTGTGAAACATTTTTACTATTTAACAGGGTAAACATCTATATAACAACCAATCCCGAATTAATCGGGATCAATTTCTCTATTTCTTCTTTTCCCATTTTCCCTTATTTAACCCGTTAGATAATTGTTCTTTGTCTCTTACTGTACTCAAATTTCTTTTGCTCAACTGATTAATACTTTTCTCATTATCACTGATTCTATATCTAGCGGGTTTTACACTTACATCCGTGGACGCTTATGAAAATTTAAATCAGGTAATACATCAATAGCGCCGAAAAGAATGGAATAGTGATATTATCATCAAGCCGCCAGAGAAGTAATTCAATTAGGCTGGCAGCACACACTCCGAGAATTTTGACTTGCAGGGAAACCCCGGGTATCCACCAGGTCGCGGCGAGGCCCGCCAGAATAAACGCCATCGAACCTTCCAGGGTCTTGTTCCGCATTATTTTAATTCTGCCAAACGAAATTCCGACCAGACAGGCACTTGGATCGCCAACAGTTAGAAAAAACATGGCTATAACGGCAATTTCTTTAGAAAAGAGAGATACAACCAACAGCGCCCCAAGGAACAAATAGGTAGCTCCGGTTAAATGTTTTTGATGCTCATGGGGGCGGGTTCTTTCCCCGAAATATCGGTTATATAATGCCTTAAAAAACGGAACATTTATCCTGAACAAGTCCGCCACCAACATGCCTGTAGATAAGACGATCAGCATCCAAATTGCCTGTTCCTTTTCTATAAAAAGATAATATATCAGCGGAATTAATAATGTGGTATAATGGATCGCTTTACGTCCCAATTCACCTTTTGGCACATCATGCATTGAGCAGTTTCTCCGATAATGCTTTGAAAGATTTCGCCGGGTTCCGGGCCGAAAAAACAGCTGACCCGGCGACAAACAGATCCGTTCCGGCAGCTTTTGCTTCTTCGATAGTATTGATATTAATACCGCCGTCTACCTCAATTGGAAAACCAAACTGTTTTTGATATGGTTTAGCTAAAGTCACTTTAGAGAGGGCACTGCTGATCATTTTTTGACCACCGAAACCGGGATTGACGGTCATTACCAAAAAATGGTCAACATATTCAAAATACGGTTCAACAGCGTCAAAAGATGTCGGCGGATTCAAGACTAGCCCTGCCCTGGCACCCAGTTCACGAATCTTTTTTAAATCCTGAATAATGTCGGCGCTGGCTTCTACATGGATAATAACCGTATCGCTCCCGGCCCGTATAAAAGCCTCAATATATTTATCAGGATTTTCAATCATCAGGTGAGTTTCCAGATGCATGAATGTCAATTTGCGAATTGATTCGACAATAAAAGGACCGATTGTAATATTCGGGACAAAATGCCCATCCATCACATCTAAATGTAATCGCCGGGCTCCGACCTTTTCCATGCTTTGAATTTCTTCCTTCAAGCGCGAAAAGTCGGCAGATAATAATGACGGTACTACTTCCATTGCCTGTTCTACTCCTCTTGATAAGCCGCAATTGTTACTTCAAGATTGATAGGCACCGGATTGTCGAATAGATTGCCCGATTCCGGATCTTGACCGATAACGGTATAGGCTACGAGATCATCGTTGGGAATATACCTGATCGCGCCCATTTTGAAACCCTCATTCCGGATGATATTTTTAGCTTCGTCAAGATTCAGACCGAAGAGATCGGGAACCTGTAAACGACGTGGTGGTGATCCTTTACTGACAATCAGGGAAATAGTATCATTGGCGGATACCATTAATCCGGGGCGAATCGATTGCCCGGCAATAACCCCACGGGGTTTGTCCGAAGAGAATACATAGGAAATTGAATCAACGTAAAAATGATACCGTTCAATTTCCAGATTTGCGGCTTTTAAAACCTTTCCTACAAAGTTCGGCATTGGGAAAAAACTCTCTCCCCTCGTAATCACTAACCGTACGACCCGTCCTTTCTTAACGGCTGTTCCGGGTAGCGGCTGCTGGTCAATAACTGTCTCCGGAGGCAAGTCAGTATTTTCCAGTGAATCACTGATTTCCACAGCCAAACCGACCATATTTAAAATTTTGGAGGCTTCCTGAAGAGACCTGCCCCGTACATCAATTAGAGAAAATTCTTTACCAAGGCGAACATACGCCGGCATCACTACCTTATCCATCACCAGAACAAATACGAGTGTAAAAATGAAGAAGACGATTAGAAACCGAAAGCAATTGCGCATTTTTATTGTCATACCATTAACCTGAAATGTTTTTTGATATCTATTTCCCTTTATTTAAAAGCCGAACCGCAAAGCTACCGGTCTTCTGATGAATATGAGGCAAAATTCGGACTGCGCCCGATTCATCACACCATTTATTCTCAACAAAACGATTGGCCGCATCAATCTCAAATGAGGAGTGTTTTTTCAAAAACCAGTCTATATTCCCCTCGTTTTCCTCAGGTTCAATCGAACAGGTGCTATAGACGATAACACCGCCGGGATTCAGGTATTGAGCCATATTATCTAAAATCTGTCGTTGTTTTTTAACCAGTTTATCAATATCCTTCTCTTTTCGGTTCCAGCGTAAATCCGCTCTGCGAGCCAGCACTCCGGTTCCCGAACAGGGAACATCAAGAAGAATTTTATCGGCTTTCGGAAAAGTATCCGTGCCCGCATCGGCAACCTCGTAATTTACAAAATCAAGATCTAAACGGAAGGCTTCATTTTGTAGTATTTTGATTTTTCCCGGCGAAATATCATAAACATAAATTCCTTTTGTTGGCCCGGTCATCTGTGCAATAAAACCGGCTTTCCCACCAGGCGCGGCACAGGCGTCGATAATAATCTCTTCATTATGGGGATTCAGTAAACGAACAGCGAGAGATTGACTGATATCTTGCACTGAGAAAAAACCCTCTTCAAACAATTTACTTTTTAATAACAGCCCCGGTTTATTAACGCTGAAAAACACAATCGGTTCAACCGCCTCAATATCTATTTCTAAACCCATTTCAATAATCTTGGATTTTAAAGAATCCCAATCAGATTTAACGGGATTATGCCGAAAATAGATGGTTTGATAGCTGTTGTTAAAAGACACAATTAGTTTTGTATTTTTCAAGCCGTATTGTTTAATCCAACGATCGATCAGCCACGAGGGGTGAGATTCCCGAACAGCAAGAGCTTCATTATCAGCAAGCTGATCCAATTGTTTATCAATAATTTCTTTGGTTGGAAGGTGGCGCAGAGCAGCATTGATCAATCCGACGGCGGAGAATTTTTTCAGGCTCCTGGCGGCTTTTACCGTTTCATTAGTAACGGCATAGCGCGGCGTTTCCAGAATCAAATATTGAAAAACCCCTACTCGTAAAAGATTTAAAACGACACTCTCCAGTTTATCAATAGGAGCATGCAGAATCATCTGAATCACATAATCCAGATATGCCCGGTATAAAATTACACCTTTTACGAGAATGTATAAAAAATCCTGATCTTTTTGAGACAATTTTAATTGCGCCGCCATATCGGAAATTTTCCGGTCATAATTAAAATATTGAAGATTGTACGAACTCAGGATTCGCGCGGCGGCGGCACGGGTATTCACGAAAAAAATTTTTCTCCAACTTTGGCATGAAAGCCCTTTAAAAAATCCGCCACCGCCAAGGCTTTGCGCCCTTCCGCCTGAAGTTCAAGAGGATATAAAACGCCTTTACCGGTTTGAATGCCAAATTGTTTTTTATCACGGGTTACAATTTTACCGGGAATGTCCGAAGGAGAATCCATGCTGTATTCGGCGGTTAATATTTTGATCCGTTTCTTTTTGTAAAATGTATAGGCTCCCGGCGTCGGCGACAAACCATGAATCAGCCATTTTATTGCACGAGCATCTTTCGTCCAATCAATCTCTCCCAATTCGGGATATATTTTCGGCGCTTTGGTAGCCAGCTCAGGGCTCTGGGGAATTGGTTGAAGTTCGCCGACTTCCAGTTTATCGAGAGTTTGCACAAGCATCTTCGCACCCAGCAGGGATAGTTTGTCATATAAAATCCCAAAAGTATCCTGTTCTGAAATATCAACTTTTTCCCGGGTTAATATATCACCCGTATCTACTCTTGGACGAATTTGGAAAATAGTGACACCGGTTTGAGTATCACCGTTGATTAAGGCCCAGTTAATCGGCGCGGCGCCCCGGTATTTCGGCAAGAGCGATGCATGCAGGTTAATAGCCCCGCTTGGCGTAATATCAATAACTTCGCCTGGTAAAATCCTAAACGCGACAACTACGATAATATCGGCATTATATTGGATCAGTTGTTCAATAAAATCCGACGATTTTAATATCGGCGGCTGGAGAATCGGAAGATTGA
This sequence comes from Fidelibacterota bacterium, assembly GCA_021161185.1. Taxonomy (GTDB): domain Bacteria; phylum Fidelibacterota; class UBA2242; order UBA2242; family UBA2242; genus DPVY01. The sequence continues at coordinate 2,200 of JAGHBC010000156.1, read as the reverse complement.
GTTCGCGGGCAAGGGTTTTTACCGGTGGTACCCGAAGAGACCGTCCTCTGCCGGCTTGTTTATCTTCTCCGGTAACAACCAGCATAATTTCATGGCGGGATTTTGCAATCGCCTTCAGACTCGGGACGGCAAAACCCGGTGTGCCCATGAATATTACTTTCATAATAATTTAAATGACAAGTGGATTTGTTTGGGTTCTACCTTTTTGGGCAATTGTCTTGAGTTTGGAATTCAGGAAACTGCGTTTTAGCGAACTGATATGATCAATGAATAAAATACCGTTCAGATGATCCGTTTCATGCTGGATTACCCTCGCAAAAAATCCATCGAATTCTTTCTCGATAACTTCACGAATAAGATTTTCGTACCGTACTTTGATTTTAAACGCACGGGTTACTTTTTCCCGGATTTCAGGCACACTGAGACACCCCTCTTCAAAAATATCGGTGCCCTCTTTTGCAATAATTTCCGGGTTAATAAAGACTTCCCTGCCAAAGTTTTTATCGTGCAGAGAAAAGTCAGCAATAAAAAATTGCATCTCCACACCAACCTGATTTGCCGATAACCCAATTCCATCGTCATTATGCATGGTGACAAACATGCGTTCCAGGAATTCAGGAAAATGATCCGGTAGCTGCTCTACCTTCCGGGTCTTGCGTCTGAGTAAGGGACTCCCGTAAACATATATTTCTAGCATATCCATACTATTTTATTACCGATTTACCAATTATCTTGTCGGCAACTGCTGAGCGAGTGATATGTATTTTCACATCCTTAGCTATTTTTACAACAAGAATACCATCTTTTTCACGAACAGTTTCAATTCGACCATATATTCCGCCAATAGTCAGAATTTCATCACCGGGTTGTAAATTCTGCAGCATTTTCTGTTTCTCTTTTTGTTTTTTTGCCTGTGGGCGAATCATCAAAAAGTACATAATAACAATAATTAGTAAAAAGGGTAAGAGAGACATAACGGAATTTGATTGCTGTCCGGCGGCGCCGCTCATCGCTCCTGCATAAAGTAAACTATTCATATAACCTCCAATTTCAAATTAATAAGTTTGCAAATAACCGGATACATAAAACAAGAATGTCAAAAATAAATGTCGTGTTGAAATGACATCCAGTTGATTTGCTTGTTAGTTGGCTTATCTATATTCATTCTATTTATAATTTACTTTCTTTTCAAATAGTGTGTACTGTGACGGAGTAAATTCTTTAATATTTGTAGGAGAGCCCCAAATATCGTCAAGGTTTTTAGTGTATTTATAATTGTCTTTAAAGCGATCAATTTTATCAACATCTCGAAATTCATTCAATCTTTTTACACAATATTGAAAATACAAATGGTCTTTCTCAACACAAATTGAATTTCTGCTTAATTGCCGCGATACTATATTTGTTGTTGCCGTTCCTGAAAATGGATCGAATATAAAATCACCTGGTTTTGACGATGATAAAATAATCCTTAATAAAAGTTGAATTGGTGATTGTTGATTGTGCAATCGTTCTCCAGTAGGAAGACGAATTGGTTCTTCTCCTGCAAAATATCCAGATGTTAATTCACGAATATCATCCCATACATCCGTAACATACATTCCGTTTTGTCTTTTATGCTTTTCTGTAACTAAAAGTGGGGGATCAATTCTGAGTTTATTAAATACTCTTGGTTTTCTTCCCTTAGTTGCAAAAACTATGATTTGGTAATGTTTACCATATTTATTATTACTGGGGACAGCAGATGACTTTTTTTTCCAAATAATCAAATTTTGAAATGTCCAACCAGTATCTTCTAACACCCTAAAAACTTCTTTTACATTTTTCTCTCTTTGCATAAAATAAATAGACCCACCGGAAGTAGTTTTATCATAAATTTTTTTACAAACTTCTTCCATCCAATTCCAATACTCAATAGGATTCATTTTATCATTATGGCTATTATAATTTTTATTTTGATTAAACGGGGGATCTAAATACGTTAAGTCAAATTTATATTCAGTAGAATCCATTACCTCTACGCAATCATTATTGACAATATCACAAATTAAATTATATTTTTCCATATCCGAACAATGTTTCAATTTTGATGGTTTCGTAAAAAGGGGAAAATATGTCATTCTTGAACGAAGTGAAGAATCTCCATAACATTGTTCGTAAAGGCATTAGAGATTCTTCGTTATCACTCAGAATGACACTC
>JAGHBC010000117.1 GCA_021161185.1 Fidelibacterota bacterium | reverse complement strand
ATATTTATTGTATTTATTCCGGAGAAGTATCTGAAGATATTACAGATTGGATAGTTTCGTTCGGTAAAAATATATTCATATTCGATTGGGAAGGTGAACCGATAAAAAGAGTTAAAACAGATATTCGATTAGGATATGTAGATATATCAGAGGAAAAAAATACAATCTATGCCATCTGTTATGACGGCGAGGAGTTTTTTATCGGGTATCATGAATTGTAAATAGGAAATTTGGTTTAATATGGAATTTCGGAATAACTATTATAGGAAACCGATATTTGTATGTATATCAATCCAAATACTCATTTGTCTTTTTCTCATACTGACCACTCTGTCTTGTGAAAATAGGAAACCGGTAATTAGAGCGAGTTATCGTTCTAATCCGGTAAGTTTCACTCAACATGATGATTTTATGTATAAGGGAGAATTTAGACAACTGGTCCGAAGCTATTTTCGTCCGGATACTCTATTGAAGACCGGTTTTTATAAACATATGATAGATACTTTGCAATCGAACACCGGATCATATTGGGAAAAAATCGATGATGACGGCTCATATATTAATTTCCTCGACTATTTTGATCAAACGGACAGCAGTATTGTACAGATAATCGATTTTGTACACGTCCGGGAAAGCGGCAGTTATATTGTATCGATTGGTTCGGATGACGGATTTTATCTGAATGTAAATGGAGATTCCATCGCCAGACTTCATAAGGGGCGGAATCTCAGGGAAGATAATAACCTGGTTCGGGTCCGGTTCAATAAGGGACTGAACATCGTTTATTATGAAATTGAAAATAGTAGCGGTAATTGGGGACTGATACGAAAATATAATAGAATAAAAAACGAAAAAATCCGGTTGAATACGGCGCTGTATTCCGATATTCCCGTATCATGTATTATCAGTGACACTGCACGTTATTTTGACATAAAAAGTGAAAACTATGCGGAAGAAAAAATGCAATTAAGTGTGGTGAGCGAAGCGCCCCGTATTATCGTTCAATGGCTGGATATGGATACGTTTGAACCCTTTACAGACGAGACTGTTTATGAAGAATTTCCCCGACGCTTTTTAATGCCGCAAAATTTTCCGGGTGCCGCTCTACTTTGTATAAAGGTATTTGATAAGGATAAACCGGTATTCAGGGAAAAAATACCGATATTCTCGGAAAAATACGCGGATAGTTTGTCGCTTCTTCTATCGCAGAAACAGTTGGAGAACGCAATCGGAATCGCGCGACGGGAAGCTGTGAGAATTCTGTTTCATTTACCATCCAAAGAAAACGATCGATCCTATTCTTCGAGAATGAAGGCACAAGCTCTTTTTGATATGTACCAATTTATTAACAAAAGCGAAAGTGATTACAACTCTTATTCAGGACCCCAGATGATGGGATATCGTGCCGAATCCGATAGCAGTATTCAAATGTACCGGGTTTACATACCCGACGGCTATCAACAGATGTCTGATGATTCCGGCTTACCGGTGTTGTTTTATATCCCCTATATCAGAGAAGAATCCGATGGATTCCTTTCGGATGTTATGGGGTATAGTAATTATTACATGAGTGAGTTTTCCCGATTGAGTACGTTGAATCAGACCATTATTGTTACCCCCTACGGGCGAGGCGGCGATAATTTCAGAGGCAAAGCCCGGGACGAGATTCCCTCTATTTTAAATCAAATTGAAGATATTTGGCATATTGATCGCGAAAACATTTCATACTTAACGAGCAGTTCCGGGATTTTCGTTACGGCGGATCTGTTATTATCGCTGAACATACCCATAAAAAAAGTCTATGGAATGGCGATACATCCCCGCGATATGGAAAAAGAGTGGCAAGTGTTTTTTACTTATATTAAGCAAAAATATCCGGGCTTGTCGTTTCATATTGTCAATGGATTGGAAGACCGAATCGCTCCGATCGAAGAGGTGCGGAATTGGGTGAATTTAGCTCGAAGAAATGGCATAGACATCCGATACCGGGAATCGAAATATCTTGGACATGTCCTTGATCCGGAGCTTGCGGAGAGAGAGTTTTTTGAATATCATCCATAAGATCGGACTAAACGGAAATCGATGGCGACAATTTATCCGTGACCATTTTTGGTCGATCGGCATTGTCCTCATTTTGATCGGAAACGTTCTGATATTTTCCAAAGATAAGACGGTTCGGAAATATTATCTGTATCGCGATTACAGGTATTTCAATCAAGTAATTGAAGATATAGCGTTTCCGGTAGAGGTTATCAATGAGGCGATTGTCGATACTTACGGGCAGCCGCGGCCCGGCGGCAGGATTCATGAGGGCATCGATATATTTTGCAATTGGGGCACACCGGTCGTCGCCGTCGTTGACGGTACAATCGTATATAAGGGTAGAGATAAACTCGGCGGAAAGGTGATCTATTTACTGGGGAGAGACAACCGGGTTTACTATTACGCGCATCTGTCCCGGTTTGCCGTCATTCAAAACGGAGATCGGGTTAAACAAAATCAGATCATCGCCCGGGCGGGGAACAGCGGTAATGCCTGGAGCACTCCCACTCATTTGCATTTTGAAATTATGACGATTCCGTGGCTGTTGCCGTTGGTGATGAAGAATATCAATCCGTATAAGTCTCTGATTGAGACCGATACGTATATGTGTCTGCTGGATTCATTAAACCGTGAGGGATTGGAAATTCCTTAGATAAACGTGAGTTTGATATTAGTAAAGCTTATTTCCACCAACTAAAGTTGGTGGTTAATGAGAGGGAAAAGACTGTGAAAGTAACAACAGGACAACGAGAGAAGAATATTCAGAAAACTCTGTGAAATAATGATTTCGCTTATAAACAATATTTGCCGGAAAAGCATTACATTAACCACCGGTTTTAACCGGTGGACAAAAGAACAAACGAAGAACCGTAGCCCTTTCAAGGGCTTCTATAAGTGTTGAAATGTTTTACTTAATACTCCGGCTGTTTTCGATTCTTGATGGAACACTCAAATTCACGTTTGATTAACAGGACCTTAATCCAGTCTGTGGAAAGAATTTAAATGCTTTTTTCAGGATTCATTGTAAATTATTCGGGATGTTTAGCGAGGTTAAAATTTTATGGTTAAAAAAGCAATTTCGTGCGGTTTATCTTTTTTGTTGTTGCTTAATTTATCGGGATGCCATTCCGGTAAAGAGGAGAAAGGCGCGAGTAAGCCGAAAGTCGAGAGTAGCGGAGTGCGCGTCGGTATTTCGATTGCCCGGCTGGATACAATCGAAAACATCATCGAATGCTCGGCTAAACTGAGCGCCTCTTGTAAAGGTGAAATAAAATCGCTGGTCAGTTCTACGGTGCACAAAATATTCATTGATGACGGGTACCAGGTTCAGACAGGGGATACGCTTGTGATACTGGACGATAGGCATGTTCGCAATCAACTGGAGAAGTACAAAAGTGATTTTATGAAAGCCGTCTCCAATCTGGTTATCGAATTGAAAACAAGCGGGAACAGTGAAACATATGAAAAATGGCGACAATATCAGATAGATGCGGCTGAGAGCAGAGATATTCCGATTTATCCGAAACCCGAATCGCCGCAAATGACGGTGGTGCTGTCCCGTTTGCAGGTGCAGTCTTCCTATAATATGGTGAAGGAATACGAGTTGCAGTTAGAAAATTGTACCATCACCGCTCCTTTTAACGGCATCATATCCGAACTGGAAATCTATCCGTCGGTCTATATTACGCCGGGCATGAAAATCTGTAAACTGACCGATCTGTCCCGTATGAAAATGAAAATAGATATTCTCGAGGAAGATATCGGTAGTATTCAAACCGGCAATAAGGTAGAAATCCGCGGGAATGAAAGCGGTCCGATTCAAATCCAATCGGTTCTTCCATCTATCGATAAGATCAAACATACCGGGACTGCTTTAGCGGTGATTGAAAATCCCGGATTAAAATACAAAGACGGACAACATGTGCAGGTTCTGGTGACTAAAACGGTCTATGCAAACCGACTGGTTATTCCCCGGAAAGCGCTGTTGATCCGAAATGAACGCGATCTGGTTTTCGTGGTGAAAGACGGCATCGCCAAGTGGCAATATGTGGATATCGGCGTCGGAAATGCGGATTATCTCGAAGTAACCGGCGGTATCGAGGTGGGGGATAGTGTGATCGTCGAGGGCCATTATTCCCTGGGGCATAATGTCGGAGTGATTATAGAGAAACTGGAAGAATAGAGGAATTTTTTAAAATTGCACAAGGATGGAAAAACCTATTTCATAAGGGAATAAATAATAACTTCCCCTGTGTCCCCTCCTTAGTAAGGAGGGGATTTAGGGGTGGTTGCTAGGTTGGGATTAATATATGTTTATTAAGCAATGAATTGAAGATATGCGAAGAAATTGGTTGGAAAAGTTTTGATATACTTAATAAGCAATAGATAAAAGCATGTTCGCAATCAAACGTCCCATAGCCGTATTTATGTTTACCATCGCGCTGGTCATCTTCGGTTTCCGGTCGATGCAAAATATCCGCACCTCTTTTTTGCCCGAAATAGAGTATCCGGAATTCATTATTGTATGCGATTATCCCAACAGTAGCGCCGAAGAGGTGGCAAAGTACATCACCGAACCTTTGGAGGGTTCCCTGGCATCCTTGCCCGCATTGCAGGATATGATCTCCTATTCCAGGGACGGATATGCGATCATCGACCTTAAATTCGAATGGGACATAGATGCCCATTATACTTTGTTGAGAATCCGGGAGAAAATTGATGTGGTTTCCGGCAGTTTTCCTAAAGGCGCGCAAAGACCGTTTATCATGGATTTCAATCCGGGTTCAATGCCGATTGTCGAGTTTACCTTTTCCGGTCGATGTTCTTTACGGGAGCTATCGCGATTTGCAGAAGATGTGATAAAACCACGGTTTTCACAGATTGACGGTGTGGCGAGCGCCCTGATAGAGGGAATGCCGACAGACGCGGTGATGATTATCGTCAATAGTGAAAAATGTTGCATGTATAATGTATCCCATGCGGAGATTGAGAGCGCGATCAATAACAATTTACCGAACCGCTCCTTTTCGCAGAGAGTGAAAGTCGGCTACGCAGAGCATTCGATGACCATCAATTTCCCGATTGACAATATCGGCGACTTGTTGAATATTCCGGTCAAAAACAACGGGAGTGTGATCAAACTCGGGAATCTTGCCCGCGTCCGGCAGATGCCGGTCACCTTTCGTTCTCAGGTGTACAACGATACAATTCCGGCATTGAATGTTAATCTTTATAAAGAGTCGGGGTCGAATGCCATTGAAGCCTCCCGGATGGCGGTTGAGGAACTGAAAAAATTGGAAAAAGCATATCCCGAGTTCGATTTTCAAATCATAAAAAATCAGGGCAAATACGTGGAAGCATCTATGTCCAGTTTGAAACAATCCATCGGGTTGGGAGCATTTTTCGCCTTCTTCGTGATATTGCTGTTTTTGAAAGATTTCCGATATTCGATCATCCTGTCCATTGTCATTCCCGTCAGTCTGTTGCTGACTTTTAACGCGCTGTTTTTGCATAACATTACGTTTAATATCATGACGCTTGGCGGGCTGGCGCTCGGTATCGGGCTGATTGTCGATAACGGGATCGTCATTCTGGATTCGATTAATAAAAATTATAATCCGGCGGATATGGATAAGTCCATTTATCTGGGCACGAAAAAAGTCAGAAGAGCCATTGCGGGCTCAACGTTCACGACGGTCGCCATATTTTTCCCGATCATATATGTGAAAGGCTATGCCGCTGTACTGTTTAAAGAGCAAGCTCTGGCGATTACCTATATGCTCCTCGTTTCCCTAATTGCCGCAATAACGCTTGTACCGTCGTTGTTTAAAGTATCGCTGAGACCCAAAAGTGAAAAGCATGTAACCGAAAGAAAGCCGGGATTTCGAGTGTTTATCATGAAAGTCTTTGGATATTTGCTGCGTTTACCGCTGAAGGTTTTCACGTATTCCGGTCGTATGTTTTCATTTTTACTGGCGCCCGTGTACAGCGGTTTTGATTTTATCTACTATAAAATTAAAGACAGGTATCATCACGCGCTTGTCCGGATATTGAATAATAAGAAACTGCTGCTGGCGCTTTTGTTGGGTATTGCGGGAATTGCTTTCGCGGGATACAAGTTGGTGTTATCCAGGCAATATTGGCCTGATGTACCGTCGAATCTGGTGGAGATTCAGGTGGATATTCCCGCTGAATACCCTTTTGAGATCATCCGGGAGGAAACGGAAAAAACGATATCCAATCTGCTTAATAGTGAAAATGTTGCAAAGGTAATCTGCAAAACGCATGATCCTTTCAGTGTAAGTCATTCGTCGGTACAGGATTACATGATTGAGCCCGGGTATTATAGTATTGATTTCAAATTGCTGTTGAAGTATCCCATTAAGTCCGATGGATTCAGCAGAAGCGAATACAGCAATCGTGTGACGCTTCCCTATGAAAAACTCGCGATCAGTCATCCCACCGCCTTAAAGAAAGAATTGTCGGGAAGAGGCGGGAAGAATTTTATCGTATATTTCAATGGTGATAATCATGCGGGACGAAACCGGCTCGCCGCTCAGTATGCCGGGTTTTTGAAGAATCATACCCCGGCGAAGGAAATAATCATCAACGACGGAGGCAGGAAAAACATGTTCGTCGCCGATTATCGCAAGTCCGTATTAGAGAAGTACAATCTCAGCCCGGGCAAAACAGCCGCTATGTTAAAAACAATGACCAGTGGGCAAAATATCGGTTGGTGGGAAAAAGGCGAAGACAAATTGCCCATTCTGCTACAGGTTGATACGGTCGGGATCAAGGAGATGTCCCATGTCCTGACAAAGATAAATAATCCGGCATCCATCTCAATTCGGAATGAACAAATATTCGATATTCGCAAAACCGCGAAGCTGGTGGAGGAACTACGCGTGAACCGGAAGCCCGTCATATCGGTGGAGGCGTATTCCGGTCCCGGAGATCTGGCGGGAATCCACAGGAAAACGGAAGAATGGATCCAGGGCAACGTTAACAGCGATATTGAAATGTTTATCGCCGGCGAAAGCAAACGCATTTCCGAATCTTTCTCGGATCTTTATAAATCGTTTCTTTTGGCAACCATTATTGTATACCTGATTCTGGCTGCTCAGTTTGAATCTTTTTTACATCCGTTAAACATCATTCTCACGGTGCCGATCGGGGTCATCGGTTCCATCATCGGTTTGATGATTTGCGGCTTGAGCCTGAATGTCATCTCACTAATCGGTATCGTGATGCTGGTCGGGATCGGAGTGAACGACGCTATCGTAAAACTGGATTATATGGTTTTCCTCAAGCAAAATGAGAAATTCAGTACGCGGGAAGCCGTGCTAAAGGCTAGTGATGATAAATTTCGTCCGATTGTAATGACGACGATGACCACGATTGTGGCAATGTTGCCGATGGCTTTCGGGTATGGCGGGAATGCCGAGATCAATCAGCCTTTGGCCGTCACGATCATCGGAGGTCTGTTTTTTACCACTGTGCTGACTTTGTTTGTTACGCCGGTGGTTTTTGAGATTATGGAGAAAAATGCTTGAAGGCGAAAAAGCTTGCGGGTTGACAGATTATTTTTGGGAAACGGTTAAAACCGTTATAGGTTTTGGAAAGAGTTACCCTCCACCAACTGAAGTTGGTGGTTAATGAGAGGGAAAAGATAATGATATTCAATCGCAACTAGAGAACATACGAAGAACCATAGCCCTTTCAAGGGCTTCTGAAACTGAAAGGATAAAAAATGCCAAAACACTCAATGACATTATGTTGGCTACATCTGATATGGAGTACAAAAAACAGATATCCTTTTTTTAATCCAAATGACAAAGCAATAAAATGCTTAGACTTTATTAAAGAAATTTGTTCTGAAAATAATATCTATTTTAAAATCGGATATATTAATCCTGAACATGTTCATTTGCTGGTGGACTTACCTGTCGATATATCAATCAAAAAAATGATGCAATTAATAAAAGGTATCAGTTCACATAATATAAATGACGCTGAGATGTTTACAGATAAATTCAGTTGGGCTAGAGGTTATGCCGCATTTTCAGTTTCACAAAATGGTATAGGTGATGTAGTCAATTATATAAAAAATCAAAAAGAACATCACAAAAAGGAAACATTCAGGAGCGAATGGGAGAAATTTATTCGAAAGTATGAATTGGTTGCATTTGAGAGGAATTAAGGAAACGGTTAAAACCGTTACTTGGTATTGAGAGATTCTGTTCTCCACCAACTGAAGTTGGTGGTTAATGAGAGGAAAAGATAATGATATTCAATCGCAATAATTTACTAAAAAACATCACATTAACCACCAGTTTCAACTGGTGGACTAGAGAACATACGAAGAACCATAGCCCTTTCAAGGGCTTCTGAAAAAGAGAGGATAAACTCTAAAAAACTATGAAGCCCCTACGCTGGATATTAAAACACCCGGTATCGATCATCATTTCGGTATTCCTGATCGTAATGATCGGTATCAACTCGTTTTTACATATTCCCCTCGAAATCAATCCGGTCAGTCAGGGCGGCTTTACTCAGGACAGATATAAGAAAATACAGATAAGCGCCTATTGGCATAAACATACTCCGGAAATAATCAAAAAAGTACTTACAGGGCCCATCGAAGAAAAGTGCATGCAGATTCCAAATATTAGTTCGATATCCTCTTCGACCGGTTATGGCGCGGCTTATATCACAGTGGAATTTCCGAAAGAAGTTGACGAAAAATACGTATATGTGAATATTCGGGAAAAACTGGCGCAGTTCCGAAGAGAAGCTAATCTTCCGGGGGACGTTCAAATTTCAGTCGATCTTATTTATGAGTCGGAAGAAGAAAATCAAAATAACAGAGCCCCGTTTTTTGAGATAGAGATTAACGGTCCGCTTTCTCTGAATGAACTGCGCCTGATCGCAAAGAGAATTGCGGCTTTCGATATGAAGTCTGTTGAAGGAGTCGCAAGATGCGAAGTATACGGTGGCTCCGACGGATTTATCCGGATTGAAGTCGATCGGGAGAAAATGGAAAAGTATCAAATCCGGATAGATGAAATACAACAGAAACTGAGCGATAGTTTCCATTATCAAAGTATGGGCACCGTGCAGGAGAATAATAATGTTTCCCTGTTGCTTTTTGACAACAGACCTTCTTCCATACAGGATTTGAATAAAATATCCATTGCAAACGGTTTGATACTCGGGGATATTGCCGCCATATCGTTCGACTATGAAAAGCCTACAACCATCGCCCGGCGTAATTATATGTCTTTGGTGACGCTTCGTATTTTTAAGATTCCAGGTGTCAATGCGTTGAACTTTTCGGAATCCGTACAAGAGAAACTGCTGGAAATTGAGCGATCTCTTCCGGAAAATATTGACCTGATTGTCACATCCGATAAATCCGAACAGCTCCGGGAAGAATTGAAAAGTATGTGGGTCAGGTCTGCGATAATTTTAACGGTTGTGTTTATCATCCTTTTGCTGTTGTTCAAGCAGCTGTTTCCTTCGATTATTATACTACTTGTCATTTTTCTTTCTTTCTGCACTGCCTGTATTTTCCTCTATTTCAGTGGCTATACTATAAATATCATTACCCTTGCGGGTATCGCGCTCATTTTTGGAATGCTGGTCGACAATGCAGTCATTGTGGTCGAAAACCTGCAACACTATCTAAAAATAGGGAAGACCCCATATATTTCGGCGTTGAGAGGGACCCTGGAGATATTCAAGCCGCTTCTGGCTTCGTCCGCAACGACCATACTTGTCTTTTTCTCATTATTATTACTAGAAGACCGCATGGGAAGCTATTATGAGCCGATGGCGTATGTTCTGGGTTTTTCATTATTTACATCTTTGATTCTGGCGATTGTGCTTATTCCGGCTATTTTTGTTAGGTTTCCGGATAGATTCAGATCGAAAGAGACCAAAGTGAGGAAGAGAAAAGAAAGGAATTACTATCAGAAAACCCTGAAATTCCTGCTTGGTCATCCGGTGCCGGTTGCGCTATTGTCCATCATTTTGTTTGTCGGCACCTGGATATGGTTTAATTCGAAGGTCAATAAAAGTGGATTTTTTTATTATCGGGCGCAAGACCTCTCGACCAAAATTTATGTTGCCGCACCCAAGGGCGTGCAAATCGAAACGCTTGATAAAATTGCCGGGACTTTCGAATCCACTGTATCGGAAAATTGCAGTCAATGTGAGGTAAAGACCAATATCAATGAGTCCGGTGGATTTCTAACGATTGATATTCAATATCCCGAAGAATTCAGGGATACTTCTGTTCCTTATCGCACGGAAGCGAAATTGATCGGGCAAGCCACCGATTATGCGGGCGTTTCCATTAGTATTCGGGGAATGTTTCCCGAACCGTATTATAACGGCGGTTATAAAATATATACTAATTATGATACCCGGTTCAAAATAACCGGGCCCGATTATGATAAACTATGGAAACTGGGCGAAGAGATAATCGATATGGCGAAACAGGATCCAAGAGTCGGAGAAACCATCATCACTCCGTCTGCGCGAAATTTATGGAGTATGAATTCCGGGCTACATAACTATCAATATGAGTGCGATATCAAAAAATTGTGGAACAACGGCATTTCGATTGATCACATGATGAACGGTCTGTATCAGCTTTTCCCGGAATCGTATTGGGAAGACGAGTTGCTGATAAACAACCGGAAATTACCGATTAAACTGTCTTATTGCACCGAACTTCAGGAGAAGAGTGCCATCGAAAATAGCGATCTGTCGCTTCCCGGGAATCCGAATATCTATTTCAGAGATTACATTCACCCGGTAAAGGAAAAGCAAATAGAGTGGATTGATAAACGGGATCAGCAGTATATGTTTACGGTTGCCTGGGAGTATCGCGGTGCCTATCAACAAAAAGAGGCGCACATTAAAAAAATTGTTGAGTCTATAAACATGCCGGCAGGCTATAAAATCAAACAGCACGAATATTTTTTCTTTACTCAGAAGGAGAAAAAGGAACTATACCGGTTAATGGTGATTGCCGGTATCGGTGTATTTATGATTCTGGCGGCTTTATACGAATCTTTATGGCAACCGTTTGTGATATTTCTCAGCATTCCCTTTTCTCTAATCGGGGTTTTTCTCATGTATATCGCATTTGACAGAACTTTCAATGCGAATGCTTATATCGGCATTGTTCTGCTGCTGGGGATTGTCGTGAATGATGCGATCGTTCTTGTGGAAAGGATCAATCAATTATCCAAAAAGAACAGCAATCTGAAAGAAATCCTGTTGAGGGCGAGCCGGGAAAGGATACGACCGATTATGATTACCACCGTTTCGACGATCGGCGGATTGATACCTATTTTTTTTCTGCCATCCCAGAACACCGAATTGTCAAAAATCCTGGAAGAACTGAGTTTTATTATGGTAGGAGGGATGGTAAGTTCAACTCTATTGACTATCAGCCTGATTCCGGTATTTTACTATCTACTTAAAAGATTTTCGAATTTACTGAAAGGCTGATTAAGAAAACTAAAGTATATGGAAAAATGTAATTTAGAAAGTTGAAAATTGATTCCAATATTAAAATAAATTCAAAGGATTGGCAATGAGACGAAACTATGTTTTTTTTACTCATATTAGTTATATGCTATTACGGATTATTCGCACAACAAGTATATGTATTAGACTTAGAGAAAAGCCTGAAAATAGCTCTTGAGAGAAGCTATAAAATTCGCAAACTGAAGAGCATATACTTGGTTCGGAGTACCGCTTAAAAGCAGCGATAAATCAATATAAGACTAATGTTGATTTGAACCTAAATGTGCCGAATTATACAGAGACAATTTTAGAGTTTGAGGATAGTATGGGTGTATATTACAGCCCAATAAAAAAAAGCAATGTATAATATGAGCCTATCTATAAATCAACCGTTGCCAACGGATAGAAGACTCTATCTCAGGTCAGGAGGCTATAATATCGAAGATTATGATAAAAAGCGACAAACTATACGATTAAATACACGATTAGGAATTGAACAACCAATTGAAGCATTTTATGCTTATAATAAACTAAAGACCGGATTTCTTCAAGCCGAGTTAAATTATGAATTATCAAAAAAACAGCTACTTCGCTCAGAATTAGATATAAAATATGAAGTTGCGCAAAAATATTATAATTTAATCTCGTGGGTTGAGCATGAAAACATTGCGAAACAAACGATGACTATTCAACAAGATGCGTATGAATTAGCTCAAAGTAAATACGAAGCCGGACTCATTGCCGAAGTAGAGGCATTGCAAATGGAAGTAGATTTAGGAAAGGCTATTAATAATTATGATATCAATCGAGTGAACAGTATGACCCAAGCAAATGCTTTTAAACAGCTTATAGGATTGAATTTAAAAGATTCAATAATCGTTCATTGGCAAATGGAGTATCAACCAGTTTATATTGATCCTGAAAAAGCGGTAAGATTGGGGTTAAAACACCGTCTCGAAATTTGCGAAAAAGAGATTGATATAGAACTTGCCAAGATAAATATAAAAAAAGAAAAATTGGATGGTCAAATAACAGGTTCTGTTAGTGCATATTACGACTTGATTGGGGTTGGGGAGGATAATCTTAATATTGGAATGTCCAATACATACCAAGATGCAATCAATCACTTAAAAAGTAAACAGGGGGATAAAGGAATTTCCTTTAATATCTCAATTCCGGTTTGGGATTGGGGCGTTACAAAATCCAATCTACGAATGTCACAACATTCATTGAATAATGAGAAAATTACAGTTGAACGAGAAATTCGAGAAGTTGGAAGCAGGTTAAATAATAGTTTGAAAAGGCTTCAATTGCTTGAAAAAAATGTCAAAGTTGCCGAGAAGATTTTTGAGATTAGTAAACAGCGCTTTTCTAAGGGAGAAATCAATAGTCAATCACTCGCTCTTGATAGAAATCGTCTAAGTCAGGCATATATTGATTATAAATTATTACTTGCCGATCTGACTCGAAAAACCTTTTACGATTTTGAAAAAAAATTACTTATTTGTGAATAAATCCCAATATTCAGAACTCCTGACTTATCGCAGATTATTCTGTCTCTAATTTTTGCAATAATAATCGATGCAGCATAATCTAAAAATCTATCAGATAATCCTTCAGAATTCACAGCATACATCCTTATTTTGCAATT
>JAGHBC010000019.1 GCA_021161185.1 Fidelibacterota bacterium | reverse complement strand
GAATGACACTCCCCAGACTTTTTACGAAACCGTCAATTATATTAAAACACCTATTATTATTAAATTTGATTCATCATATACAGCTATTAATGCTTTTTTCCCTGGAATTCAAGATGAAGATGAATTTTACAATTTTATCGATGATAAAAAATAAATTGAAAAACAATGACATTAAATTCTACTGCAATTATGGAAATACAAAACGAAATAAAAAATATAAAAAACGATCTTTGCAAAGACATAGTAAATTAAAAACCTCTCAATAAGAGAAATTTATGAAATGGTTTAATAATATTTTAGCTAAAGTTGTACCAATTATGCCCAAATGGAGTGTCAGTTTGGTGGCAAAAAAATATATTGCAGGTGTAACTTTAGAAGAAACGATTCAAGAGATAAAAAAGTTAAATGCCTATAATTTTTTAGCCACAACTGATGTATTTGGAGAAAGCATTCCTGACATTGAATCTGCTGAAAAACCGGTTAATTATTACCTGGAATTACTGGATAGTCTAAAAAAAGAACAATTAAATTCCGGTATTTCTGTAAAACTGAGTCAACTGAGACTGACAATTGATGAACAAAAAGCCTGGAAAAATTTTCAGAAAGTACTAACTAAAGCCAAAGAAAACGATATTTTCTTGAGAATAGACATGGAAGATTCGCCATGGACTGATAAAACTATTGGTTTTTATCAAAGAGCACGTGATGAATACGAAAAAACCGGTACGGTTATTCAATCTTATTTATTTCGCTCAGAAAATGACATCAAAGAATTGATTTTTGATGGACAAACCAATCTCAGAATTTGCAAAGGTATTTACAAAGAACCGGCAGATATCAGTTTTCAGAACAAAAAAGAAATCAGTGATAATTTCTTCAATTTAGTGAAATTATGCCTGGTAAATGATGCTTTTGTTGGCATAGCAACCCATGATTTGCAATTTATTAACAGATGTGAAAAATATATCACAGACAATAAAATCCCCAATGACAAATATGAATTTCAGACATTACTGGGAGTTCCAATCATAAAAACTTTAAAAAGATTAATTTCAGAAGGTCACAATGTCAGATATTATGTTCCTTTTGGAAGTGACTGGTATCCATACAGTATGTGTAGATTAAAAGAAAATCCGGATATTGCCGGATACGTTTTCAAGGATTTTTTCAAGATAAATAAAGAAAACACTTGACATCATGAAATATGAATAATAAGTTTTTGCTGCACGGCATGGAACTCAGAAAAATAGGCTTTCAAAAGAAAGGCACTATTATTTATGAATAAAAAAACTGCAACGGTTGCGAAAGCGGCAAGATATATCATCGCTTTGGTTCTTATTGTATCGGGAATCGGAAAGGTAATCGATCCCGTTCCGACGATCGAGATACTCGGGCAGACGCTCCTTTTCTCGGATTGGATGATTATTCCCGTGGTTTCGGTTCTACCGGTAGTCGAGATCGCTCTGGCTATAGCCCTGGTGATTCGATATCGGGAAAAAGTCAACCTGTTGCTATGCCTGGGATTGTTTGCAGGATTCTTCGCCTTCAGAATATACTGTACACTATACGGCATGAATTCGGATTGCGGTTGTTTCGGTTCATTAATTGAGAGCAGAGTTGGCTGGACAATGGTTATCAGGAACATGTTTTTCCTGGCTTTAGCAATATATTTGTTTTTGAAAAACAATAATATAAAATTAGCGTATACTAAAAAGTATACGGAGTGAAAAATAAGTCTAAATACACAAATTTCCGTGTACTTACTTTTTTGAAATATAAACAAAAGGCTAAAAGCAGAAAGCGGGTAACAGGCATTGTTTGAGAAACGGTTGAAACCGTTATATGTTTTAGGGACTGCTTATTTCCACCAACTGAAGTTGGTGGTTAATGAGAGGTGAAAAAGAATGAAAATTACAATTTGCCGGGAAAACATCACATTAACCACCGGTTTTAACCGGTGGACTTGAGAAACGACGGAAAAAGAAAACCCTTTTAAGGGTTTATAAGTATTTGAAATAAGGAATAGAAAATTGTCTATAGTAAAAAACCGATGAATAAAATTCCCCAAGCGCGATACCGGCTATTTGAAAAGTCCGTGCAACGTAGTTCGGTATCGTGCTTAACCTTTTTTATGAAGGACCTAATTGGAAAATATTACAGTCTGGCTGTTTTATGCTCTTTGCCGATCTTTACGGTATACCTATGGTCGGATCAATTGGTAAATGGACGCTACACCGCCAAAACTTTCTATTTCTACTTCTGCTCGGCTATTGTTTTTATTGTTCTCTCCGTCATTGCGTTATTTAAAAAGAGCCGTGTGCGGATAAAGATTACAAAACTCGATCTCGCCCTGCTGATTTATTATTTCTACAATTTCATCCGGATTCTATTTACCCCTGACAAGCCGGTGTATAATACCCGCTTCATCTGCTATACTTTATTGATAGGACTCTATTTTATCTGGAAATATCTGTTTGAAATCCAATCGGAGAACCGCTTCGGCATCACACCCGGGAAAATATTGGTGACGGCATTACTCATCACCGGCGCGGGTCAGGCAGTTTGGGGATTTCTGCAGATCTACAATGTCATCCCGGTTCCACCCAACATCGGTGGATTCCGTGTGTTTGGTAATTTCGGCAATCCTGCACCTTATGCTTCCTTTCTGGGGCCGTTCGCGGCGCTCGGATTTGGGATCTATCTATTGCCTAAAGTTCAAAAACCGTTCGATAACATTTTGAAGAACCTCGGGTTGGTTACTTTGCTGTTATGCCTTCTGGTATTGCCGGTTACTAAAAGTCGTTCAGCTTGGCTTGGTGCTTTTACTGGATGCCTTTTGATCCTGATTTATAGATATGAGTTATTACACAAGGCGAAATATCTGTTTAATAACCGGTGGAAGAAAAGCGCTGCGGTTCTAATGCTATTAGTGATTGTACTCTTCGGTTCATCGGCTCTGTACCATTTCAAACTGGAATCCGCCTATGGTCGCTTGCTCCAGTGGAAAATCACAGCCGATATGATTCTTGACAAACCCGTTTTCGGGCACGGTTTCGATTCCTACGGATTGCACTACAACACTTACCAGGCGGATTATTTTCTGCATGGATACGGAACAGAGCAGGAAAAGATGGTAGCCGGGAATACCAAACAGGCGCACAATGAATTTTTTGAAATCACGGCAGAACTCGGTATTGTGGGGTTATTCCTTGGTTTGGGAATTTTATTACCTGTCATATTAAGTCTTTTTAATCGGAATCAAAAAGAGAGAGTATATTTTATCATTGGTGTATCGGGACTGTGCGGCTACCTGATTGAATCTTTTTTTACCTATCCGTTGCAGATATTACCGTCATTGATCGTCTTTGTTTTTCTGATGAGCATCGTATCCGCCAATTCTGTCGGGATCGGTCGAATACAACCGAATCGAAGTGTGATTGCAATCAGTACAATAATTATCATAGCGATCATGGCGGTGTTTACAGTCGATCAGATTCGGAATTATGACATTCATAAAAAATGGAACAGAGCCAATCAGTATTCAGGAATGCAATGGTATGAAAATTCCGAAAAAATCTATGCGGAGATCTATCCCTACCTGGAATCGAACGGCGATTTTTTATTGAACTACGGCGGCACATTGGCGCTCAATCGAAAGCCCAAAGAAGCGATTTCATTATTGAAGAAGGCGGAGAAATATCTGAACGATCCGAACCTGTATTTATCCTTGGGAAATTGCTACAAAGAGGTTGGTAATTTTCAAAAATCCGAATATTACTATCAGAAAGCAGGCGCTATTGTACCTCATCAGATGTACCCGAAATATTTGCTTGTAAAACTTTATGAAAAATATCAGCGTAATGAACAAATGCTTGATCTGGCAGAAAAAATCTCGGAAATGGCGGTCAAGATTCCGTCTGTTGCCGTAACTCAGATCAAGAGAGAAATTGATATAATTTTAGAGAAAAACGACTGCAATTTCACTCCGAGGTGATGGGAGGAAATACGGTCAAAACACAAAAAAAGGAGTGTGCAATGAAGAACAAGAGCAAAATCACCAAAGCAATCGCTATCGGTCTGTTTGTCGTAGCGTTTTTGCTGAATGTTTCTCTCACTTTTGACAGTGGGAACAGTCAGAATGCCGATCTGTCGCTTGGCAGTT
>JAGHBC010000050.1 GCA_021161185.1 Fidelibacterota bacterium | reverse complement strand
GAAGTATATAAAACGTAAATCTGGAGAGTTCTTATGGAAAAATCACGTATTTATATTTGCCCCAAATGTCACGGCACCGAATATGAAACCGACGAAATCAGAACTACCGGCGGATTTTTTTCCAAACTTTTTGATGTTCAAAATAAAAAATTTACAGCCGTCACATGTACCCGCTGCCGCTATACCGAATTCTATAAAACCGACAGCAGCACCCTGGGAAATATCTTGGACTTCATCACCAATTAAGCAAAGCAACTTATGCAAAAACTAATTATTGCTTCCCGAATTTCACTTATCTTTGGGTTATTCAGCCTGTTATTAACTACTTATCAATGCAATCGCGGACAGATTGTCCCCAATCCCGAATGGACTAAAGTTGCCGAAGGATTAAAATTTCCGGAAGGCCCCGCCTGGGACAGGGAGAACACCCTGTATGTATCCAATTGTTACGGAGACTGGATCACCCGCATTCATTCCGGAGTTGCCGATACTTTTATCGTTGCTGATAATCAAAATCATCAATTCAAAAAAACCAACGGTCTCGTCTTTGGAAATAATTCGCTTTTTGCCTGTGATTTTGGTCGGGGCGCTATTTTGAATATTGACAGAACCGGTAAGGTCAGAACGATAGCCAACGGCTATCAGGACGAACCCTTCCACCGACCTAACGATCTGGCTTTTGGCCCCGATGGTCATTTATATTTTACCGATCCTTTTAACTATGACCGCAATAATCCCGACGGGACGGTTTATCGGATTACTTTTCCGGGGTTTCAAGTCGAACCGCTTATCCGAAATTTAGCTTTCCCCAACGGCATTGCCTTTTCCAAAGACCGTAAGCACGCATATATCTGTGAATCGGCGTTCGGGCGGGTGTTGAAGTTCTCGTTCTCAAAAGACGGTTCTATATTCAAACAGGAGATTTTAATTAAACTACCCGGCGGCGACCCCGACGGGCTGGCTCTGGATAAAAAAGGTAATATATACATTGCTCATTTTGGCGGGAGTGCGGTTTATATTGTTTCACCAAAAGGCAAAGTTCTTCAGACAATTCCAACTCCCGGCAAAAAGCCCAGCAATCTTGAGTTCGGCGGCAAAGATATGAAAACTCTCTATTTAACAGAAGATGAAACTAATGCCGTTTATCAATGCCCGGTCAAAATCCCCGGCTTGCCGCTATTAATTCCCCGCCGGGGCAATTAACCGATAATGCTTTTTTAAACACCAACACAGAAGAGGTAATCATGAAGTATCAAAGCATTCCTCATATTCTCTTTAACACTATTTCCAACTACCCTGATAAAACCGCCCTGAAATTTCAAAAACCGGACGGCTATCAGTCTTTTACCTATACTGAATTTGGCGAACAGGTTAAACTCGTCGCTAACGGTCTGGCGGCGCTCGGTCTGAAGCCCGGGGATAAGATCGCTATTCTATCCAACAACCGTCCCGAATGGACCATCAGTGATTTCGCCGTATTCTGCATGAAAGGCGTGACGGTTCCGGTGTATCAAACCCTGCCGGCAAATCAGATCGAATATGTTTTAAAAGATTCCGAAACGCGGGCTATTTTTGTTGAAAACCAGGAACAATTTGATAAAATCGCTCAAATCGACAAAGCCCTTCCGGATTTGGAATTTGTTATAGTCTTTGATCAGGTAGAATCGGATATTCGCCGGGTTTACACCTACCAATACCTGCTCGACAAAGGACAAATCTATCAGAAAGAACATCCGGAATATTTTGACCAATCTATGAACTCCATCCAACCCGACGACATCTGCAGCATGGTTTACACATCGGGAACCACCGGTAATCCTAAAGGCGTTATGCTGCACCATCGGGGATTTGTGACCGATATCATTAATTCTGAAGCGCGCTTGAATCTGCAAAACTCTTTTGTGTTTCTTTCCTTTCTGCCCCTGAGCCATCTATATGAACGGCTGGCAGGTCATTGGTGTCCGATCTACAAAGGATGTACAATATATTATGCCCGAAGCATCGATACCGTAATTGACGATCTGCAAGAAGCCCGCCCGCACGTCATCGTCAGCGTACCCCGATTATTTGAGAAAGTCGCCGCAAAAGTCACAGAAACGGTTGAGCAGAGCTCTGCATTGAAGCAAAAAATCTTTTCCTGGGCGCAACGTACCGGTCGCCGTTATCACGAAGCTAAAATCGACAACAAGCTGAACTGGTTGCTGAAATACAAGTACCGGATTGCCAATCGGCTCGTTTTCAATAAAATCAAACTGGTCATGGGCGGACGCATGCGTTATCCAATCGCCGGCGGTGCGCCTTTGTCCGTAGAAACAATGAAATTCTTCGAGGCGTTGGATATACAGATTATTGAGGGCTATGGCATGACCGAAACTCACTTGATTCTAACGCTGACACCTTTCGGTAAATCCCGATACGGATCCTGTGGAAAACCGCTAGATGGGCTGGAAATGAAAATCAGCCCCGAAGGTGAAGTGCTGGTCAAAGGCCCGACATTGATGGCGGGTTATTATAAACGCCCCGATCTGACTAAAGAGATAATCGACGATGAGGGCTGGCTACACACCGGTGATATCGGTCACATGGATAAAGATGATTTTCTCTACATCACCGACCGTAAGAAAAATATCCTGGTTACTTCCGGCGGAAAAAATGTAGCCTCCGCACCGATCGAAAATATCCTTAAAAAAAGTAAATACATTGAGGACGTCTGTCTGGTGGGTAATAAACGTAATTTCATCAGCGCTATTATCGTACCAAGTTACGAAGCCTTGAAACAATGGATCGACACCAAAAATCTGTCATTTACCAACAACACCGAGATGATCAAGCATCCCGATGTCGTTCGCCTTTTTGAAGATACTATCAATCAGCTCCAGAGTAACCTGGCTCGCTTTGAGAAAATCAAAAAATTCATCCTTCTACCGGAGCCTCTTTCCCTTAATAAGGGTGAACTGACCCCCAGCCTGAAAATCAAGCATAATGTGATCGAAGCCAAGTATAAAAAGGAAATCGACGCGCTTTATAATAATTAGCATCAAAATAATAAAGGATAAACCATGTCCGAATATCAAAATATTACGGTTCTTAAGAATGAAATCCAGGCACGCCTGCTTGATACCGAACTGAAAAAACGCAAGATTCCCCATTTCCTGCGGACCTATCATGACGCCGCCTACAACGGTATCTACCAACAGCAAAAAGGCTGGGGAATTGTCGAGGCTCCTATCGAATATAAAGAAGATATTATGACAATTTTGAAGGATATTGAATAGTGATTTAATATTTTGTTGAATTATTAAGAGCTCCATAAGTTTACCACGGGAGAAATAAACATGAAACTATTTGACAAAAAAGGCATGATGGTCATTCCCAATCCGATCAAGGATAAAACCGTATCCGGCCCTAAAGTTTTAATCGTAAATGAACTCTACTGTCCTAACGGTCACAACCTGATAAACAACCGGACAAGCTTTAATGGTTATCCCGGCATCCTGATTAAAGTTGAACAGGCGGGACGGACAGGAATGATTGCCCTGAGCCCAATCTACGGTGACAAATGCCGCATTACGCTGGACATCGACTTGAAATCCGGCGAAACCATGAAAGCGCTTTGCCCGCACTGCGATGCGGCGCTTCCTGTTCATTCCAAATGCAGCTGCGGCGCCGATCTGATAGCCCTCTTTTTGACAAAAGAGCAGCGCTTCACTGATTGTGTCGTAATCTGTAATAGAGTTGACTGTGTCAACTCTTCTATTATTGAAGGTGGAGAAATCATCTCTGCTTCAATGATGAAAATATTGTAATTTCAGAAAATAGCGTTCATAGAACATAACGAAATCCCGGTAATCTAAAGCAACTATTTTTAATAATTTTCAATCGGCACTCTGTTTTATCAATTGCTCATTTTCCAACGGCTCTATCTGCATAACAATACCGCCCATATAACTGACATAGATGTTATAAAAAATAATCGCCAGCATGATAAAAAACATAATTGCCAGGGTCAACATAAAGCCATTGAATACAGATGAAAAAAGGATTCCTCCAAAACTGAATACGGCAGGATCGATATTTTCAAAGAGCGGTATATTACCGACTGAATCACCCAGCGCAGAGAGCGCCCACTTTGCAAACATCGATATTATAAAAATAAAAATGCAGGACACGGTTAAAACAACTAAAAAAGATATTTTAAATACCGACGCCAGGCTGATACTTTTAATTTCATATTCCATTTACGAATTCCCCTATTTAAACGGTGCTAAATTGATGATAAAATCTGTGTAAATCAACTTTATTGATGGAATCGTAAAAAGTTAGTCACAAAAGCGCCAAGACTCTAAGTAGTTGTTAAAAAAACATCAACTTATGAAAATATACCTTGACTTGACATTTATAAAGAACTTTGCGTCTTTGCAAGAAGACTTTTTACGAAACCACCAATTTATAAAGTGAAAAATATTAGCTAGAGTCTGTCCATAAACCTGAAAAATTGATGAATCGGTTAAAGATTATTAACGCTTAACTGCATTTAGTAATTTCGATACCAATCGGGCAGTGATCCGAGCCATGCACATCCGAGAGTATAAACGAGTCGGTTACACTTTCCCAAAAGCGTTCATTTACAAAGAAATAGTCGATCCGCCATCCGATATTTTTCTCCCGCGCGCGTGTACGCAGCGACCACCATGTGTACTGATTGGGCTCCGGATGAAACATTCTGAAAGTATCGATATAACCGTGACTGATGAATTTATCGATCCACTCCCTTTCAATCGGTAAAAAACCGGATATCATTTGATTCTGTCTCGGTCGGGAAAGATCAATCTCTTTATGAGCGGTGTTAATATCACCACAGATAATTATATTTTTACCTTCCCTGTCCAACTGATCAACATAATCCAGAAAGGCGTCATAAAAGTCCAACTTATATTGAAGCCGCTCCTCGTTCTTTTGCCCATTGGGAAAGTAAATATTCAACAAAACAAAATCATCATATTCGGCTACTATTATTCTGCCTTCCTGGTCGAATTTTTCAATGCCGAATCCCGTTTGAATTGATATCGGTCTTATTTTTGTAAATAAGGCGACACCGCTATATCCAATTTTACCGGCTGATGAAAATGCCGATTGATAGCCGTTAAAATCCAATAAATCGTAGGGTACCTGCGCCATATTAGCTTTGGTTTCCTGAATACATAAGATATCGGGATTTTGACGATTCATCCATTCGAGGAGCCCTTTACTGTATGCTGATCGAATGCCGTTCACATTCCAGGAAATAATTTGCATTTTCATCCTATTCTTTAAACACGTTACATAAAACAATCTATCCTAAAATCGAATGGACTGACCAAAGGAAAAAGCAAAACCGGTTGCATGATTGAACATCCCGCCAATCTGAGAAAATCCAATATCAAACACGTAGTTCCGGAAATTCAAGCCAGTTCCGCAGCCCCACTGAAAAGACTCAATCCCGCCAAATGCAAAACCAAGCCGGACAGGTAACCAAGGCAAGATTTCATATTCAGCGCCTACCGATATTTTGGGTATGCGTGTCGCTGCCAGGTCTTCACTAAAATATTGTTTCAGAGTACTGTATAATGAGAAATTTTCCAAAACATCATACTGAAATCCCATCAACAGGTAAGTTGGATAATTCGATGTAAATTCCCCGACCGAGTATGACGTATCGGTCTGTACACTGGCATCCATTACCGAATCAATATCTGCAAAATCCTCTGAAAATACTTCTGTAAATATTGAATATTCAACTTTTTCAGCTTCAATTTTTCCCCAATCAACATATCCAAAAAGGTTATTAATAGAGATATTTGCCGCCATTTTCTTATTTATATTCGCCGCTAAACCAATATCGAGCGCCATTCCCAAACCACCTTTTCCATAAGTCGCTGCCATATCACCATCAAGTGCAACTCGGTCCTGATAGGTTGTAATTGAACCCTGTATTCTGTCAAACCCGGCATACCCGACGCCCATAAGTGCTTTTATGGCGGCGCCGGCTGATAACTTTTCAACATAATCACTAAGAACGGGTATGGTCACCTCTCTACCGTGCGCCAGAGCTACCGTGACCACAGATTGCATTTCAACATTCGTGTCACTGAGATCAATCGGTTTATTGAATTCATTTCCAAAAAAGACCAGATGAAACAAAGATTTCGGCAAAGCCAGAGCACCTGTTGCCTCGGCGCCGATTGAAAACGCCCATCGTCCAAAGGACATTTCCAGTATTCGCATTTGGATCAACGGATTGATGTATAGCCCATCATCGGGAAAATAATCCAATAGGTCCTCTTTGTCTTTATCGGTTAAATAGCCGCCGGTAAAAAAATGTTCATTCAGCATAAAAGGCGATAAACTGCTGTTGCTGATTTGAATTGATGGAATCGGCGTTAGTGGAATCAACCCGAAATTCATCGAAAACCCGGGATTACCAGTTAGTCCTAAATTAGCCGGATTCCAACCAATGACATGTGCGCCTCTGGCTTTTGTGCTATAGGCGCCTGCCAAAGCTGTGCTTGACGGGTTAATATACAATTGCGCAAATCCGGTAATCGAAAGAACGGTTATAACCGCGAAAACAGTGGCGATAAATTTTAATTTAATCATGATTCTACTCCTACTCGTTATCTTCGGCTAAATCAATTAACCCTTTTATCGAACCGGATAACCGGATGGACAATGAATCGTTTTTAAATAACCGTGTTGGTATCGGGTTCCCGTCAGAATCCAGATTATTTAAAAGTTTTACAACAGTCTTAATATACAGCGAATCCTGAAACAAGTTGAATTTGGCATCATCGATCACAATTATTTCTTCATAAACCGAATCAGGTAATAAGTGAAATGTTGCAATTGTATCGGGCTCTATTAATGGATCTTTTTCAAAATACAGTGTATCTTTTGCCGCCAGAACCTGTAGAGTGCCGTTGAATTCAAATTGATTATCTAAATATGCATAAAGAGTGATTTCTTCAAGTTCTTCAGGTATTTCTTCTTTTACAAGGCTCGGTTCAATATTGATTGTAGCGTCCTCGGTTATTTCAAGTGACATAGGGATCGAAATATTCATCGTACCCTGAATATATTGATCTACGGATACATATCCTGAACCACCCACCGAAGCGCTTCCATAAGCAATAATTCGATCCGGTTTTATATTTATCAAAGCCGCAGCATCGGAAATTTGAACAATAGGATTTTCAGTAATGTTCTGGCAGACTTTTGATTCTACGGATTCGCCATTTTTATTTGATGAAACCAGCGTCAAATCGAGTACAATCGGCACCTCAACATTAGAATCAAATTCGATCTGAATTTCCACATCATTCAAATTAATACCGTCTAATTCCTCCGGCAATGCGGTAATCTCCTGATCAACGGTATCAATCGAAACATTAACAGTATCAATATACCCGGACACGGACTCAAAGGATAAATTCACAAGATCAACATCTACATCAATCTTATTCCCAAAATCCAATGTCATCTCCCGATCTGACGGAATACTAACTTTTGAGGTATAGTGGATTTCCTGATTAGCGCTCAGATCGGTCAAAGGAATCACTATTTTATAACCATCTAACGGAAATGTCCTGACAACAGGTTCACTGCTACCGGTTAGATTAATTGTTTGTTTAAATGGTGAATCATCTGTTTTATTGACAATTTCAACAATACTGAAATCTACTTTCGCTTCGGCGCCGATATTATTTGTAATAGTAATTTCTAATTCACCGCTTCTAAATAGCGCTTCTTTGATCTTTGTTGCTTCTTCTAAAGTAATAGTATTATTATCAACGATTGCATCCTGATCAAAATATCCGGTCACTGAGGAAAACGCTAATTCAGACACCAGGATTTCCACTGATATATCACCCTGTAAATCGTAGGAAGATATTACTCCCGAAGGAATTACAACCTCGGAAGCGTAGGTAATATTCTGAGTAAAACTATCAGCCGATACGGTCACGGTATTGGGACGCAGAACATAACCGGCTAAATCTATTTCAATAATTGTGGTATTCGGTTCGGGTAACAAGTCTTTCGTTATATTAATCGGATTTGAGGACTGATCCACGAGTTCGGGAATAAGGATTGACAGCTCCGGCACATTAGACTCTGAGAGATTTACATTATTCCTAATTGTGATATTCATTGTCCCGCTTGAAATTGAGGCACTCGTAATTTTCGAATCCGTGGTAATATCGATTTCACCCGACTCCAAGATCGGCTCCTGAGCAACAATTCCTTCAAATTCCGAAAATGTTATCTGTTCTCCGGGAGCTGCACCGTAAATGGAAATGTCAACCGTCACACCGTCATTTTCCGAAATTTGCTTCTTATCCGGATCCGTATCCTGAGTAATAATTTTATAGCTGTAATCGACTTTCTGATCATTGACATTCATAACCAGACTTGCACCATTTAGGGAATATTTCGGATTCGAGGACTGCTTTGCTGTTAATGGTATCGTCTGTGTGAACGCCTGAATACCATCGGCATCCGATATATCAATTGAAGCAATGGTTAACACGAGATTCGCATCAACCGGCAAATTATTCGCAATATCAATTGCGAGAATGCCATTCAAAATTTTAGCGCTCTGGACTTTATTTTCCGATTCCGCTAAAGTAATCGTATCGGTTGTATCAATTATCTGTTCCGGAATAATCGCCTGTGCCGATGTCACTTCCAAATCTTTTGCCTGAACCTTCACCACAAAGCTTGAATTCCGGGATGATTCATTATTTGTTATGGTAGCATCTCCGGATCCGGCGATAACTCCCGTAACCTGAATTATGATACTTCCAGGCAATACTTTGCCTGCCAATGAAATAGTTTCCTCTGCCGAATCTCCAGGCATAATACCTTTGATCCAGGTAACTTCGGCATTACCGTCACCACCGGAAATGATTGTGCTATCGGATTTTAAAAGCCTTACTGTGATTGGAGCACCCAGTTCAAGAACAAGATCGTTAGAAATTGTAATGGCAAGCAGACCATCTGAAAAATCCGCATTGTCAAATTCATTAAAGTTGACGGTTCGGTAAATAGTCGGAGCTTCGGTAGATTGCGGTACTACAATTTCATCTCCCTCATTGACACCGGTTGTATCAATTAATTCCGTAAGCGGTACCGGATCAGTCTCTGTTGGATCGGTATCATTCAGAGTAATTTTCCCCAAAAGGGAAGCCACTGCCTGATTTACCGGGTCTACCCCGACGGGATCCAATTGAGATGAATATTGCTTACTTTTTTCATCTACTTTCACATCGGCGACGGATTGTGAAAAAGATTTTTGTACATCATCGATATTCAACTGATCGCCGACCTCGACTTTTTCAATTTCTATTTGATCCTGATAGGCAAAGATTGAATCGCCATTCGTACCGTAGGGAATTCCTACAAAAAGCGAATCTTCCAATAATTCGTCAATAGTAATTGTCTCTTTTACTAAGGGCACCTCTATGGTTACGCTCCAGGAAGGGAGATCGGATTTTTCAGGAATTTTCACACAAGAGCTTACCAATAAGAGTAAACTTATCAGAAAAATAAGCATGGTTTTTTTCACGGTCTTACCCTTTCAGTATTTTGTTTAGCATAACATGATCTATTATAATTGCTTTTTGGTTAAGTAGTTGTGATTTATCTCTCATTATTTCTGAAAGATACGATTGCTTGAGCTAATAACCAAATTGTTAAAAACAAAATAATAATAGACACAAGTAATAAAGACCAGATTTTTTGATCGGAGCGGATAAAACTGAAAATTTGAATTATAAGTCCGGCAAAAACGACTATAAACATAAATAACGTTGGAAACAATGTTACTTTATAGTTCCGGTGCTCTTTAATTAAAAACAACGTCACAATAAATAGTCCCAATGCTGCTATCAATTGATTGGTCGTCCCAAAAAGTTGCCATAAGGTTAAACCGATGGACTGTCCTCCCGATTTCATCAAGGCAAAATATCCGATTGCGACAACTGCGAGAATGGACGCCACATAACGATTATTAATAAACTTTAAATTATATGATCTTCCGATCTCTTCTATATTAAATCTTAATAATCGCGTTGCCGAATCAAGCGTTGTCAATGCAAAGGAAACGACCATTACGGACAGAAATACCGATGCAGCTGCGATGGGAATTCCCAATTGGGCGATAAACAGCGATGCACCTTTAATAAAAGCGTCGAGCTTCGGTTCCAGCCCCCCGGCAACCCCCCAGGAAGAATAATGCTGTTTCCATATCTCGATGCCGCCAATGCCGGCGGTTACGGCTAAGATTACCAGCATTGCTAAAAAACCTTCTGTCAGCATAGCACCATATCCGATAAACCGGGCGTCCCGTTCATTGTTTAATTGACGTACAGTCGTGCCGGAAGATGCTATTGAGTGGAAACCGCTGATGGCGCCGCAGGCGATAGTGATAAACAAAAAAGGAAAAAGCGATGGAAGATCACCCGCTTCGGTGTTAATTGCCGGAGCAGAAATCGTCGGGTGCAATATTATCACACCTAAAAACATACCGATAAGTCCGAAATACAGCAAAAAAGCATTCAGATAATCTCTGGGTTGTAATAAAAGCCATACCGGTAAAACCGATGCCAGAGCAGCATAAAACAGTAAAATATATATCCACATATTTGAAGATATTTGTGTTATCGGAAATTTTATCCCGACAAATATGAGACTGAGCATTAAAATTATTCCGACTATAGCCGAAATTGTAAAAGGAAATTGGAGTTTGTTCACTCCTATCCCTAAGATAACAGCAATCCCGATTAATCCAAATGTAGGAATTATGCCCTGCGGATACATTTTAAACAGGATGCTTATGGTCAGCACAAAGACTCCCATAGATAAGGACAATAGAAAAAATACGAGGATTTGAAGTATTTGTTTGACCCGTTTCCCCGCAATCTCTTCGGCTACCTCGCCAATAAATTTGCCCTGATGTTTTAATGAAACCGCCAATATACTGAAATCGTGAACCGCGCCCAAAAATATCGATCCAAATAATACCCACAAGAATGCCGGCAACCAACCCCAGATCACACCAATCGCCGGCCCGAGGATTGGTCCTAACCCGGCAATAGTCGCAAAGTGATGCCCGAACAAAACCGATTTACGAGCCGGATAATAATCGACGCCGTCTTGCAATTCATGTGCCGGCGTATTGTGATTGGGATCCAGTTGAAAAATCTTATCTCTTAAGTATTTACCATAGATAAAATAAGCTAATACATATCCACCCAGCGTAACAGACAAAATGATTAGTGAATTCATAACACCTTATCCTTTATACTTTGTTAAAGATTTTGATTTAATGAAGAATATATTTTTCTTATTTAGAGTGAACTGCTTTCCTGATCTCAGCTGCGATTCCTTCCGGATCGAGGTTAATATTTTTTAACAATAGATCTCTGGCCCCCTGTTCAATAAAATGATCCGGTAATCCGAGAGATACGGTATTTATATCCCATTTATTTTTAGCAATTACACTATTAATCATACTCCCGAAACCACCGGTGAGAGCATTTTCCTCTATAGTAATGATAGTATTGTAATTAGCAGCAATCTCTTTCAGAAGTGATTCGTCGAAAGGTCTGATAAATTGAGCGTGAATTAACGTCGGTGAAATAGATTCCTCTGCTATAATTTCGATAGCCTTTTCAGCCACATTGGTCATTGTTCCCACAGATAATATAGCAACATCATTGCCTTCACGGATTTTAATCCAACTACCTATATTTAAAACTTCAGGTTTAAGATTTTCGCTGAATTCCACACAGGAATCCTTCGGATAGCGAATCACAAAAGGATTATTGTTCTGAGTTAATGCCGTATGTAACAAATCCCGTAACTCATTACCGTTTCTCGGGGCGGCTATTACCATGTTAGGAATCGGCATCAAATAGCTTAAATCGAAAGCGCCATGATGCGTCGGTCCGTCGGCGCCTACCAGCCCGGCACGATCCAATACAAAAATTACCGGCAAATTTTGCAAGGCAATATCATGAATAATTTGATCAAAAGCACGCTGGAGAAAAGTTGAGTATATAGCGACAATCGGTCGGAATCCGCCTACCGCCAGACCTCCGGCTGATGTAACGGCGTGCTCTTCGGCTATTCCCACATCAAAATAGCGCTCGGGAAATCTGCTCCTGAATTCAACGAGCCCGGTTCCGTCACACATCGCCGCCGTAATGAAAATCGCCTTATTATTCTTTTCACCGATTTCACAGGCAATTTTTCCAAAAGCATTCAGAAACGCCGGACCCGAATCTGCTTCCTTTTCAGTTTTTGCCTTTACCGGTCCAACTCCATGATATTTCGTCGGATCATTCTCGGCAATCGCCAGACCTCTGCCTTTCTGAGTTATGACATGTAATAAAACCGGATAATTCAGATTTTTAATATTATTTAATGTGCTAATTAACAGATTTATATCGTGACCATCAACAGGTCCATAATATCGGAAACCGAATTCCTCAAAAAGTATTCCCGGCGCCAGAAAATTCTTTAACGACTCGAGTGTTTTACGACCTAACTTTCGGACAATACCGGCGCCTTTGGGCAACAGCGCTAATGAATTCCAAACCTGATTTTTAAAATTCAAATACCGGGGGCTGGTAACAATCCGGGTTAAATATTGACTCATATTCCCTACATTTCGGGAAATGGACATTTCATTATCATTCAAAACAACTAAAAATTGTCCGTTAACATTACAAACGTTATTTATTCCCTCAAATGCCAGTCCGCCGGTTAGCGCTCCATCACCGATAATTGCGACAACGCGGTCTTGCAATCCTTTTAAATCCCGGGCAACCGCCAACCCAACCGCGGCTGAAATCGAAGTGCTGGCGTGTCCGGCGCCAAATGCATCGTATTCGCTTTCTTTAATCTTACAGAAACCGCTGATTCCTCCATATTGTCGAATATTCTTCATTTGCTCACGTCGTCCGGTTAAAATCTTATGGCTATACGCCTGATGCCCCACATCCCAAACAAGTTTATCATCGGGAGTATCGAAAACATAATGTAAAGCAATGGTAAGTTCGATAACCCCCAGACTGGGTGCCAGATGACCGCCTGTCGTTTTAACGGTTTCAATGATATAATGCCGTATTTCAGAGCTAAGAAGATTCAGTTCTTTAATCGATAGTTTTTTCAGGTCCTTTGGCGAATCAATCTTATTCAGTAATTTGTATTCAAAAGATTTTTCAGTGTTTTCAAGCATAACTTTCCGCTACTAAATGTTCTAAGAAATAACGATGAATCCGGGAATCATCTGTTAGTTCAGGATGAAATGTTGACAAAAGGATATTGCGATAGCAAACCAGCACAATGTCATCCTTAAAAGTTCCCAAAATCTTCACTTCCGGCGCCGGATTTGATAATTTTGGAGCACGAATGAAAATTGCCCGGAACGGTTTAGGGTCGAATTCGAGATTTATGTCGGCAATAAAGGAATCTGTCTGTCGTCCGTAAGCGTTCCGGTCAGCATCAATAGGTACCAGATTCAACGAATTTACGCGCGGATCCGCCACGCCACCGGACAGCAGAATCGCTCCGGCACAGGTTCCGAATATCGGTTTTTCAAAGGCAATTAGCTTGCTGCGAATCTTCATTTCGTCAAAAAATTTCGACATTGTCGTTGATTCGCCACCGGGAATGATCAGCCCGTCGAATTGATCAATTTGTTCGTGATATTTAACCTCTTCCGCCTGGATGCCAATGTTTTTAAGCATTGAGATATGTTTGGCAAATGCGCCCTGAATGCCTAAAACACCGATCTTTATTTTTGAATCTATCAAAACTATTTCTCAGGAATATCAGTTACCAACCACGTTTCGCGAGTCGCTCTTCCTCAGGAATCGAAGCAATATCAATACCCGGCATCGCTTTACCTAATTCAGATGATACCTCAGCCAATTTTTGCGGATCATTATAATAGGTCGTAGCAAGTACGATTGCTTTTGCTCTGACAGCCGGATCTGCAGACTTGAAGATTCCTGAGCCTACAAAAACCGTTTCAGCGCCCAGCTGCATCATCAAAGAAGCATCGGCAGGGGTAGCGACTCCGCCGGCTGCAAAATTAGGTACCGGAAGTTTGCCGGTTTTTGCAACCTGACGAACAATTTCAAAAGGAGCGCCCAATTGTTTAGCCGCAGCCATCAATTCATCGTCTTTTAATACACTTAACTTACGGATTTCCGATTGCACCCGGCGCATGTGTCGAACGGCTTCCACGATATTCCCGCTGCCGGCTTCTCCTTTGGTACGGATCAGCGCGGCGCCTTCGCCGATACGACGAAGCGCTTCACCGAGATCACGACAGCCACAAACAAAAGGAACTTTAAAATCGTGTTTCCAGATATGATTTTCTTCATCGGCAGGTGTCAATACTTCGCTCTCATCAATAAAATCTACCTTCAAAGCTTCCAGTATCTGCGCCTCGGCAAAATGACCGATTCGGCACTTTGCCATTACCGGAATAGAAACAGTGTCCTGTATCGCCTTGATCACTTTCGGGCTTGACATACGTGCAATGCCGCCATGTGCGCGGATATCTGCCGGAATTCGCTCAAGCGCCATTACAGCCACAGCGCCGGCCTCTTCGGCAATTTTAGCCTGCTCGGGAGTTGTCACATCCATAATGACACCGCCTTTTAGCATCTCAGCCAGACCAACTTTTACTTCAAATGAATTCTTATCCATTGTTAATTACTCCTAATTTTCATCATGTAATTTACAGATTTATAACACTAAATTGCGGGTTTTTTTTGCAACTTCTTGTACAATTTCCTCAGGTGTCGATGCTCCGGCGGAAATCCCGACCGAAGACGCCCCTTTAAACCAATCAATATGAATATCATCCGGTCCCTGTACCTGATAACTTTTCTTATTTAATGCACCTGAAATTGACGTCAGTCGTCGGGTATTTGCGCTTGTAAATGAACCGACAATAATCATAACATCATTTTTCCGAGCAAGTTCCACTAACTGCTGCTGACGATTTCTTGTTGGCGTACATATTGTGTTTATAATCCTGAGATCATAGGCTTTTGTTATTAAAATTCCCACAATTTCGCCGACATTGCCAATAGATTGGGTAGATTGTACAACCACACCTGCTTTTCTGAGCGGCTCCTGGTTCCGCGCACCGTCAACATCAGCAATAATAATCGGATTAACGAGTTGACTGGCAACGCCTTCAACTTCATCATGTCCGGGATCGCCAATAATGATCACCGTCCGATCTTCCTTTGCAAGAATCTGAGAAGCTTTATGTATCTCAGTTACAAGCGGACAGGTTGCATCGATAATCGTTAATTTCCTTTCATGTGCTCTATCCCAGACTGATCTCGGCGTGCCATGGGAACGAAACAGAACCGGCATATCAGCCGGCACATCGTCAATATCTGTATAAACTACAATCCCCGCCCTCTCAAGATCCCGGATAACAGTTTCATTATGAACGATATCTCCCAGCATGGCAACTTTTCCATAAGTTTCAGCCGCTTTTTTAGCAATATCAACAGCC
This sequence comes from Fidelibacterota bacterium, assembly GCA_021161185.1. Classification (GTDB taxonomy): domain Bacteria; phylum Fidelibacterota; class UBA2242; order UBA2242; family UBA2242; genus DPVY01. The sequence goes on along the minus strand of JAGHBC010000050.1, from coordinate 3,237 downwards.
CGTTTCACTCCAAAGCAAAAGCCGACATCCTTCGCGATTGTTATCGAAAGAGAATTCATTTAATTTTTGCCGATGTAATTTTCTGTTGCGCCTGGTATTTCCCCTTTTTATCGGCGTAAGAAATCCGGCACTCATCATCACTTTCAAAAAATAGAACCTGGCAGAGCCCTTCATTGGCATAAATCTTTGCCGGAACCGGTGTGGTATTCGAAATGGAAATCGTCACATAACCTTCCCATTCCGGTTCAAAAGGTGTGACATTGACAATTATCCCACAACGTGCATAGGTAGATTTTCCGGAAGTCAGAGTAACGACATTACGCGGAATTCTAAAATATTCCACACTTCGCGCCAGAATATAACTATTGGGCGGTATCACACAAACATCACCGCTAAAAGTTTCAAAATCTGATTCCTTCACACTCTTGGGATCGATCAGTTTGCAGGAACCCTGCTTAAATATTTTGAATTCATTGGCAACCCGCATATCGTAGCCATAGGCTGAAACCCCATAGGAAATTACCCCTTTACTAACCTGCCCCTTCTCAAACGGTTCAATCATGTTATACTTCTTACACATCTCTTCAATCCAGTAATCCGGTCTGACACTCATAATTAGTCTCTATTAATGTTTTTTTATTTCCTGCTCATTTTTCCACCCGTCAGGAGTACCAAAAGCATGCACGATTGTTATAACCGACGAGCGTGAAATACTTCCTGGATTTAGACCCAATTCTCCTTCGGGAATAGGGGCTTCAATCTCTAAAAAATACTTTTCCCATGCCGGAAACGTTTTCCCATTATGCGAGTCTCTAAAAGTCATTGGCTGTAATTCAAAAATGGGTTTGCCATTATTTGCTCGCAAAAATATCTCATAAATAAGCTCCGAGCAATAATAAGCGTCATTTTTAATGTCAAATACTCTGTCATAAGGTTTCCCAAGTAAAGAATAAGCCTCGTTAATAGCTGAAGTGATCAAATAGTGATATCTTTTCTTTAAACGTCCCACAATAACTTTAGGATTACCATTTACATCATTACTTCGTTCAAGAAATTTTAAATATGGCGTCACTCCCACACCATTTGACCGGGCTTCAATAACGACATAATTACCGCAACTATCTTTTGCAATAATCCCTACATGTGAAAATTTAGCTCCATGATAGCCTTCTGTTACTTTTTCAATTGCCTCGCATAATGGACCACAATCAAGATCCTGGAAAAATAAATCGCCTTCTCGAATTACATATCCACTCTTTTTCGAGCAACTTTCAGCCAATCCAATAATAAATATATTAATAATAAAAATGAATATGGCTGTTTTTGAATATTTGTGGAACATAGTTGACAGTTTCGTAAAAAGTCCAGAGAGTGTCATTCTGAGTGATAACGAAGAATCTCTAATACCTTTACGAACAATATTATGGAGATTCTTCACTTCGTTCAAGAATGACATATTTCCCCTTTTTACGAAATCATCATGGTTAATTTATTTAGCAACAATATCCTTCGTCGCTTTCCGTACATCCGGAAGAATTTGATTTATTGCTTCTTTCAATGTCAACTTTACCGTAGCCCCGGCGGCAAAATTGTGCCCGCCACCACCGAATTTGCGGGCGATAGTATTTACGATAATTTTACCTTTGGAACGAAAATTAATGCGGATTCGGTCCGGTTTGACTTCCAAAAACATCACCGACACTTCGACACCTTTTATAGATCGTATGAAATCCGTAAATCCACCGATTTCATCAAGACTTGCTCCCGATTGCCGAATATCATCAATTGTTACCGTAAACCAGGCTAACCGGCGATCAAATTCATAATTGACTTTTTGCAGAATCATGCCCAGCAACTTCATTCGTTCAGGAGTATAGCTCTCATAAACATGTCTGTGAATGCAGGCCGGTTTCACCCCAAAGTTAATGAGTTCGGCAGCTGTTTCAAAAGATCTCGCCGTAGTATTTTCAAATCGAAAAGATCCCGTGTCCGTCATTAGACCAACAAAAATCGCCTCGGCAATCTTCTGATCCATCAAATCGGGACACATCAATTTTATTAGTTCATAGATCAAACATGTTGTGGCGGGTGCTTTTTCATCAACAATCTTGTAGTCACAGCTAATCTGGTTTTCCGGATGATGATCGATGCAAATTGTCGGAATATTCAGTTTGGCAAGATCCTCACCAATTTTACCCAGGCGGGATGTTCCGCCCACATCAAAAGTAAAAACCAAATCAAATTCTTCAAGAAGTGCACCGTGCTTCATTTTATCATATTGACTGATGACATGGTCGGAATCCAAGAACCGGTATTCGTCAGGCAATGCCGATTCATTAATTATGCGGACTTTGAGTCCCATTTTTGTAAGACAATGATACATAGCCATTTCAGAACCGAGCCCGTCACCATCGGGATTGACATGTGTTGTCATAAGCACCTTTTGGCTCGATTTTAATTTATCTATAATTGGCTGCCAGTCGTGATCCATATTCATTATTCATTCCTATTTAAAATAATAATAAATATACCCTTTTGCCGGAAAATATCAAATTCCAATTCAATGCGAATTTTCCACAAATGCCAATATGTTTTAATGAAGATGTCACCTTATGTCTCCGCTCCGGCAGTGAAACAATCACTCTTGATAGTTAATTCCTGTTTGTGGAGTATTGGAGCGATGGAGTACTATAATTTGCGCCAAGGGCGTCTTTCTGAGAAAATTTAATATTTGCAATCTGAAATGGAGAATTGGAGCAACGGAGCGAGTGCTGAGGTCAGAAACCTTCAGAAGGTTGGGTTTATTCTCATTACAAGGCTGCCTACCTACCTATTTCTCGCACTGAAAACAGGCTACGTCTCAATGGCGTTGAGACGAGTGGTATTGAAATTAAACATAAGTCAAGGGTGATCCCTTTATTAGAGTTAAGAAGAGCACAACTTATGAACAATTTTTCGTTTTCCTTTGAAATACTTAGACCTTACTTCGTAAGTTATGAAAGCGCAATTATTCTCTATATTATAAATTCCGAATAAACCTTTCTTCCTTTCTTTATTTGCAATTTTTTCAATCTGACGTGTTGTTAAGAATACTGTATCACATGCCCATTTTGAGCATTCAGTCGTTATAGATCTAAAAGGAAAAAGTGCTATATCTGTATTTTCAGGAATACAAAATCTATTTTTCAAATCATTTTCTATTTTTAATTCGACAGCATTTCTTTTTAAAACACCATT
>JAGHBC010000149.1 GCA_021161185.1 Fidelibacterota bacterium | reverse complement strand
TAATAATAAATAAATAATAATCAATATATCTGATTCTTTTATGGCTGTTTATATATTTATCAGACGGTTTTTATAACTATTCTTGTTTGAAATATATTCTTTTAAAAGGTAACTGCTCCGAAAGGAGCCCCGTTGGGAAAGCCGGCGGTTAACATTTTCACTGTCACTCTTCGCCTAACCATCTTTCAAACATTAGCCACCCCTGCCCACCGTCAGGCAGGCAATTTATTGGGTGGTTATCGAAGCAATGGAGACCGCCATTATGCAAATAAGTTATCTCGCTCAATTTTGGTCATATAGTGAGGCGGATAAGTACCGCGCATGGTATCGGAACCTTGATATTTTCCAGCCGTGGGTTCGTCAGCCCTTGACTTAAGGCGGCATCAGATGTTTTTTTTGAATAAGCGTGAGCGCTTGAGACGACTTGAGTTAAGGGCAATAGTGATCTGACTTAACTCAAGCCTGCCGGCAAAATTTGGAGATCGGTTTATGTTCTTTGATACGGCAGTTTTAAGTCAAGTCTCGGGATTAACCTTTGAGATGATTAACCCTGTCTTGATTACACCTGTCAGGTTTAGTCAATTAATCTTATCTGGGTTCAAAGTATCTAATAAACCTGACAGGTGTATTTAGATGTATTAGATACTCCTGTTAACTGGTGTCTACGCTCCTGCGCAGGCACCCATACGACGACCACTACCATCACCCCCGAATTTATTCAGGATATTATTTAAATGCCATTACATAACGGTATATCAACCAGAAATGACAGGCGCTCCCGAGTAAAATGAATACATGGAATATTTCATGAAATCCAAACACATTAGGCCAGGGATCCGGATATTTCCGGGAATATATTATTGCTCCGACAGTATATGCTATTCCGCCTGCAACCAGCCAAAAAAGTCCGGCTGTGGGCAGTTTTATTACGAGTGGATATAAAGCTACAAGAGCCATCCACCCCATTAAGACATATATTAAAGCATTTAATCGTCTCGGGAAATTACAGCGGATCGCTTTTAAGATAAAACCAACCAGAGCCAGGCCCCAGATGATCCCAAACAGGCTCCAGCCCCAACCGCCCCGGATAGCTACCAGGCAGATAGGTGTGTAACTGGCGGCGATAAAGAAAAAAATCATTATATGATCTATCTTTCGCAGGATACCGTTCTCCGCTGTTCCGCTTCCAATCATATGATACACCGTACTTGCCGTGTACATCAGCAACATTCCACTGCCATAGATAGAAAAAGACACAATGTGCCAGGGCTTGACCGGGTGACTGGCTTTTACAATTAATAATACCAGCCCGACAATTGATAACAGCGCTCCCAACAGATGCGTATAACTGTTTACCGGATCATTGATTCTGCTCAATCTCATTCTCTTTCACTCCTGTTTAATCAATATAATGCGTTATTTTAGGTCAGACGCTCATCAAGGTATATATTTTCCCGGTAATCTATATCGATTCCGGCAATTTTATTCGGCGTCAGTAATTTTAATACTTTTAAAAATATTTCGTTCCTTTTGCGCCAATTACGATTAATCTGCCGGGCGTAGCGGGCAATAGCAACATCCACTAATTTCCACCTTAGCGCCTTTCTTACAGAGCCCCAAAAAGAGTAAAACTTTTTGTGACTGAATATCTGAGCCGCTTGCAAATCTGAAAATGTGAAATTAGCCGGCTTAAAAACAGCATGATGAGCATCGTAAAGGCTCCAATCCCGAAATTTAAGGCGCTTTTCAGCGACGATTTTATCATAGAACTGCGTGCCGGGCAAAGGCGTTAATATTAGAAATTGGACCGATGATAAACGCGACCGTTTGGCAAACCGGACTGTTTTCCGAACTGTTTCCCAATTATCCTCATCAAAACCATAAATAAACATGCCATGGATAAGAATATTATGCTTCCTGATAACCTTAATGGAATGTTTAATGTCTTCTACGGTCTGCTCTTTCTTAATGGCTTTCAGCGCGGCGGGATTGATGGATTCAAATCCGATAAAAAGAGTATGGCAATGAGCCTTTTGCATCAGTTTCACAAGTTCCGGGTCTTTGGCAATATCTACACGAACCTGAGTAGACCAATGAAATTTGAATTTTTCCTCAATCATGCGGTTTAGCAATGCTTTTGTGCGTCCCCGATTCGCCGTGAAATTATCATCATAGAAAAACACAAAATTCTTCCGGCTATCATATTGACGCAATTCACTAATAATATTTTCAACGGATCGATAGCGGTAACGTTTTCCAAACATTTCAGTTACCGAACAAAAGGAACAATCAAACGGACATCCCCGCGAAGTTTGAATTGGTATAATCCGGAACCCGGATATTTTGCGAATCACTTTATTCAGTAGAGCATAATCGACAAAAGGTATATCATCCAAATCCTTTGTTGCCTGATCCATGGGATTATGAATAATCCGATCGTCCGACCGAAAAGATAAATTCGGCACTTGCCCCCAGACCCTTTCCCTTTCCCACGAATCAATAAAAATCATTAATGCTTTTTCGCCTTCACCGCGGATTACCCAATCACAATGGCGCAAGGCTTCTTCTGGTAAAAAGGTAACATGAGGCCCGCCCATGACAACAGGAATTCCCATACTTTTTAAACGATCCGCAATAGCATAAGCTCTGGGCGCAGTCGGAGTAATCGTTGATATACCGACTAAATCGACCTTTGTAAGGGATTCATAATTAACCGGCTGCAGCTCCTCGACGATTATTTCTACTTCCCAGCCACGCTTTTGCATTAGTGTCCCCAGAATGAAGATGCCTAACCGCGGTAATGTGTATTGTGAAAATATATGCAGATTGGGTGCTTTCGGTTCTATAAATACAATCTTACTCATTATCTGACTTTTCTTCAGATTTTAAACGTTTTTTATTTCGACTTTGCAGGGTCGCAATTTCTTTTTTCTTCTTCTTTAGCAAATCATCCCAGCGTTGAATCCCCTCTTTCAGCAAATTTATCTTTTCGAATAGTGCTTTAATCTCTGTCGACATCAGGTCAATTTTCTGAGATACCTCTTCACACGAATAATCGTCTAAATGCTCGCAAATCGTCAAATAATCCCGGAATAAATCCGAGACAACTTTAATTTCTTCCAGCGAATATCCAAAAAGCTGGAGATCCCTGATCAATTCACAGAGGAAAACAAAATTCCTGGAATAGAGTCTAAACCCACCTTCACTGCGCATGTCCGGTTCAATAATCCCCTTATCTTCCCAATGCTTAATCGTACGCGGGCTGACACCTATTTGCTCGGCTAATTTCCCAACGGTAACATAATTCTGTTTATCATTCTGTTTTATATTTTCATTTACTTTAGCTGGCAGTCCTATTTTTTTGATAATTTTCTGGATATCATTTAATTCATATCCGAAATCTAACAGCTTCTTTATATGAATTATTTTCTCGACCATATCGCCGGAATATAAAGGGACTTTTTCATCGCTGTAGCCAACGGGTGAAACTAATTTCAGACGCTCCCAGTTGTTCAGGTCGGTATTGTTAATAGCAACCTTTTTAAGCAATTCGTCTTTTTCATAAATACTGTTTTTCACAATATCCTCTCCATAAATCGCCAATATTTATCATCCTGTCAGTGTACGTATAGAAATATATCATAGATATTTATTATTTACAACATATTTTGGATCTATTTGAAATTGCACTGATAAGTATTTATCATGCATTCGAAGACGTCCCAATTTTTATGAAGTTTTCAGGCAATAGTTCTCGAAGTTTCACACATTC
>JAGHBC010000111.1 GCA_021161185.1 Fidelibacterota bacterium | reverse complement strand
TTTTTCGTCCCAAATGGCACGGACTTCTCTATCATCAAAAAAACGTATGGATATTTTTTCTTTACTCATATCTTTATTTTACTCTTAAAAACTTAATGTGCTTTTCATATCTTTTGCTTGCCCACAACGGTAGTGTAAACGCCATATTGCGTGTATTTTTACTTTATCTGTTTTAATAATGGCGCATATACTCCATATTTGGGAGGATATGTACCATAATCTCATTATTGACAAATTTATTTTATTCATTTGTAACAAGATTTAAACTGTCTATTGGACTTTTTATTTTATCCCAACCTTTTTTTGTTATGTGAGTATATATTTCTGTAGTTTTGGAGTTTTTATGCCCCAATAGCTCCTGTATATACCTCAGATCCGTTCCATGCTCTAATAAATGGGTAGCAAAGCTATGCCTTAGCGTATGAATTGTTGCATGTTTTTTTACTCCGGATTTAAAACAGGCTGCCCGAAAAATATTTTGCACGCTTTTGGGACTATATTTACCACCTTTTTGACCTTCAAACAGCCACTCTTTTGGTCTGTATTGTTTGTAATATTCTCTCAATAATGTCAGGACCCTATCCGACAACAAACTGATTCGGTCTTTCTTGCCTTTGGCTCCTTTAATAGTGATTATTTTTCTATGTGAGTCGATATCCGATATTTTCAGATTAATGACTTCACTTAAACGTAAGCCCGCTGAATATATCAAACAGATGATGCATTTGTGTTTTAAATTGACAATTTGTTGTAGAATATTTACGACTTCTTCCTCACTGAGCACTACCGGTAGTTTCTTTTCTTTTTTCGGGCGTTGAAGGTAGTGCTTGCTTGTTGGACGATCCTTTATTTTTTCGTAATAAAACTTTATCGCGTTAATTACCTGGTTCTGATAGGAGGTGGAGACACTCTTTTTAGTAACAAGATATAATAAATACGCCCTTATTTGCTCATCCGTAATTTGTTCAAGATCATAACCTGAATAATACGCAAGAAATCGCGAGAAATGTGATTTATATGATTTGATAGTATTTTCACTGTATCTTTTTAATCTCAACGTTTCCTCAAATTCTTTGGGAATCTCTATGCTTATTTTCTTAGATATATTTTTACGTTCTTGCCATGATTCAAATTGTACTTCAGCATTTTCATCGTGATTAAGCAAATATTCATTGCTTGTACTTTTACAAGGGAGAAAATTTACCTCCTTATTAAATGTTTCATTTAGATATGCAAGATAATCCTTTTGATATGGAATATGCCAACAATTTAATGTTTTGCTCCATCTTCTGCCCGGCAGTTCCTTAATCTTCCCGATCAATCTCGGCTCAAAATCAAAAATTAATAAAACTCGTTTCTTGCCATTATGCGTCGCGACCCGGATACGAATAATTTCCATATATTTATATTAAATGTTTTATGGGTTATAATCAAGTTTAAATTTTACGTTGAATTTTGGAGCCGTGATAAGTAATTTAGGACGTAAAATAAAGTTATTTAGGAGATAAGAATGAAAATAGCAATATTATGCGGCGGGGGACCGGCGCCGGGCATGAATACGGTCGTTAGCTCAATTACCAAAGCTTTTTTGAAAAACGGTTACGGTGTGATTGGTTTACATCTGGGTTATACCGGACTTTTCCGGGAAGATGCGCACTATGAAGAGCTTGATTTCCATAAGGCAGATGCAATCTTCAACAGAGGTGGGTCCTATTTGAAAATGAGCCGTTTTAAACCGAGCGCCACGGATTTTGAGCGGAACTTTAATCTTAAATTTTTTACCGATAATGACATAAAACTGCTGGTAACGGTAGGCGGCGATGATACCGCCTCGACGGCTAACCGGGTTGCCAAATTCCTTGCTGAAAAGGGTTATCCGATTGCTAATATTCACGTACCCAAAACTATTGATAACGACCTGCCCTTACCCGATAATACACCGACATTCGGCTATACTACCGCCGAAGACGCCGGCGCCAAAATAGCTTCGGCAATTTACGAAGACGCCCGCACCAGCGAAAACTGGTTTATAATCGCTGCAATGGGGCGTTCGGCAGGACACCTTGCATTCGGGATCGGCACCGCCTGTCACTTACCCATGATAGTCATTCCGGAAATGTTTAATAAGACGGAGATAACCATAGAGCGTATCGTTAACCTGGTATTATCGGCGATGATCAAGCGCAAAATTATGGGGGTTAACTATGGTGCTGCGATAATTTCAGAAGGTGTCTTCCACGAGCTGAGTGATGAGGAGATAAAAAAATCGGGTCTTCATTTTACCTTTGATGATCACGGTCATCCGGAACTGGGAAAAATCTCCAAATCGCAGATTTTCAACGAACTTTTAGAGAAAAAGTACGCGGAACTTGGAATAAAAATAAAGTCCCGCCCGGTTGAAATCGGATATGAAGTCCGTTGTGTTAATCCGACTGGCTACGATCTGGTTTATTGCACTCTATTGGGCAATGGCGTTTATCAACTCTTTCGCCAGGGCACCTCCGGGAGTATGGTATATGTCAACCAGGCTGGTGACGTATCTCCTTTATTTCTGAAAGATTTAGAAAATGCGGAGGGAAAAATTCCTCCCCGTCTGGTCGATATTGAAGCTCAGAAACCTCAATCAATAATAAATAACATTCTTCAGTATATTACCGAGAGCGATTATCAAGCAGCCCGGGAATATGTAAAGTATCCCGAAGAATATGATTTCAGAAAAATATTAAACTGGTAGACAGGCAAAACAGATAAAAGAGGGCCGGTTCTATTTTCTGAGCCGGCCTTTTTTTAATAAATCGAACCCGGTTATTCGTTTGTAATTAAGTAGAATTAATTGTAATTTTACCTTCAGTTTGGTTGTTTGTTATAAAGTGCAATTTTGAAGAAATCATCTGATGGGTAATATTATGCCCCACTTATCAAAAGGGGATAATTGAACGAACATGAATATTAATTAATAAATCAAATATGGAGATCTATTATGGCTAAAAATATGAAAAGTATGGACGGTAATATGGCTGCGACTCATGTGGCTTATGCTTTTAGCGAAGTGGCGGCTATTTATCCGATTACACCATCTTCAACAATGGGAGAATATGCCGATGCATGGGCGACCAAAGGCTTGAAAAATATATTTGGACAGAAAGTAGATGTGGTCGAATTGCAATCCGAAGCAGGCGCTGCCGGCACTGTTCATGGCTCACTTTCTGCCGGAGCGATGACGACTACGTTTACCGCTTCTCAAGGGCTGATGCTGATGTTGCCCAATATGCACAAAATCGCCGGTGAAATGCTGCCGGCTGTTTTTCATGTTTCGGCGCGCTCGCTGGCCTGTCAGTCTTTGTCAATTTTTGGTGATCACTCCGATGTGATGTCGGCGCGGAATACTGGTTGGGCGCTGATGGCTGCCAGTTCGATTCAGGAGATTATGGATTTGGCTGTGGTATCCCACCTGGCAACCCTGAAAGCGAGTATTCCTTTTCTGAATTTCTTCGATGGTTTTCGCAACTCCCATGAAATTCAAAAAATCGACTGCATTAATTACGAGACTATGCGTGAAATGCTTGATATGAAGTATGTGGAAGCCTTTCGCGCCCGCGCCATGAATCCGGAACAGCCGCGCATCAAGGTTGGCGCTCAAAATCCGGATGTCTATTTTCAGGGTCGCGAAACCGTCAATAAGTACTATCAGACTGCTCCTGCTATCGTTCAGGAATATATGGACCTTCTCGCACAGAAAGTTGGACGGCAATATCATCTGTTTGATTATTTTGGCGCTCCCGATGCCGAAAAAATTATTGTTATTATGGGCAGTGGCGCCGATACGGTCGAAGAGACCGTCAATTACCTGAATAAAAACGGTGAAAAAGTCGGTTTGGTTAAAGTTCGCCTTTACCACCCCTTCTCTGTAGCAGATTTTGTTAAAGCAATTCCCGCGTCAGTTAAAAAGATTGCCGTGCTTGACCGCACTAAAGAACCCGGCTCAATCGGCGAACCGCTTTATCTTGACACCGTCGTCGCTCTTAAAGATAAAGACCTGAAAATTATCGGCGGTCGTTACGGCCTTTCTTCAAAAGAATTTTCGCCCTCTATGGTTAAAGCGGTTTACGATCATCTTGACGGCGCCTGCTTTCACGGTTTTACCGTCGGCATTAATGATGATGTAACCAATACGTCGTTGAAAATTAAAGAACAGATCAACACAATTCCCGAAGGAACAATCTCATGTAAATTCTGGGGATTGGGCTCAGACGGTACTGTGGGCGCCAATAAAAATTCGATTAAAATTATCGGCGATAACACGGATATGTATGCTCAGGGATATTTTCAATACGATTCCAAGAAATCAGGAGGCACGACCCGTAGCCATTTAAGATTCGGTAAATCACCGATCCAATCCGAATATCTCGTTCAGAATGCTGATTTCATTGCCTGTCACAACCAGGCTTTTATCGGCAGGTATGACATTCTGGAGGGAATTAAAGAAAATGGTGTTTTTCTGCTGAATTCCATCTGGTCAAAAGATCAAGTTTTCGAGAATCTTACCGAAGAGATGCAGAAAACAATCATAGCAAAGAAAATCAGGTTTTATAATATCAACGCTCTTGAAATTGCCAAACAAGTAGGGCTTGGCAGACGCATAAACTCCGTTATGATGGCGGCATTTTTTATTATTTCCGGTATTTTAGAAAAAGAGCAGGCTATTAAATTGATTAAAAACGCCATTAAAAAAACTTATGGTGCCAAAGGTCAAGAAATTGTTGAAATGAACTGGAAAGCTGTTGATGCTACAGCCGAAGCGCTTGTTGAGATTGCGGTGCCGGCTGAACCAGGCGCGAAACATGCTCCCGAGAAGCAGCTAGTACCCGAAGATGCGACCGGGTTTGTTAAAAACGTGATCGAAAAAATTATGCGTGAAAAGGGTGATGAAATTCCGGTTTCCGATATGCCTTATGACGGTTTTGTACCTTCCGGCACAATGAAGCTGGAAAAAAGGGGCACCGCTCCTATTGTTCCACATTGGATTAAAGAGAATTGTATTCAGTGTAATCAATGTTCCTTCGTTTGTCCCCATGCGGCAATCAGACCAAAACTGATTGATCCCAACGATCTGAAAAACGCTCCGGATGGTTTTGAAACCCTGGATGCAATTGGTAAAGACAGCAGCCTGAAATACAGACTTCAGGTTTATGTGGAAGACTGTCAGGGATGTATGAACTGCGTTAATGAGTGTCCGAGAGAAGCACTCGTTGCCAAACCTATCCGGGAAGAACGGAATGCCGGTGAATCTGAATTTGCGCTGTTCTTTGATGCTTTACCCAATGTTATCAGTAATGCGGTCAAAGTTGATACCGTTAAGGGCAGCCAGTTCAAGCAGCCGCTGATGGAGTTCTCCGGCGCCTGTGCCGGTTGTGGAGAAACACCTTATGTCAAACTAATCACACAGCTTTACGGCGACCGGATGATTATTGCCAATGCCACCGGCTGTTCTTCAATCTGGGGCGGCACCTTTCCTACTATGCCCTATGCCAAAAACAAAGAAGGACATGGCCCCGCCTGGGCGAATTCTCTTTTTGAAGATAATGCCGAATACGGCTACGGTATGCGACTGGCAGTTGATACCAATCGCAGGCAGCTACGCTACAATATGGAAAAAGCGCTTGAGATGGATATTGATGATGGTTTCAAAAAACTATTGAAAGAAGCTGTCGAACTTTGGGACACCAAAGAGGAAGAGATCAAGGCGGTCTCAAAGAAAATCCAAGCCGTGCTACCGGGATTGGTCGAAAATGCCTGCTGTGAAAAGAAGGAAGTCCTCGCGAAAATCATGGAACTTCAGTACTACATTGTTCCCAAGAGTGTCTGGGCTTTCGGCGGTGACGGGTGGGCTTACGACATTGGATACGGCGGTCTTGATCATGTGTTAGCTTCCAATCGGAATATTAATATTCTCGTTTTGGACACGGAAGTTTATTCCAATACCGGTGGTCAGGCTTCCAAATCTACTCCGCTCGGATCTGTAGCCCGGTTCGCTGAAGCCGGTAAAGCAACCAAGAAAAAAGACCTTGGTATGATGATGATGAGTTATGGTTATGTCTATGTAGCTTCGGTTGCCATGGGCGCCAACAAAAATCAGTTTGTTAAAGCCGTAAAAGAAGCGGAAGCCTATGACGGGCCCGCGATCATTATCGCCTATGCGCCCTGTATCAATCATGGCTGTAACATGCAACTGACCCAGCAGGAAGAAAAGAAAGCTGTCGATACCGGTTACTGGATCAATTATAGATATAATCCGGCTTTAAAAGCAGAGGGTAAAAATCCTTTTATTTTGGATTCCAAAAAGCCGTCATTACCAGTTGAGGAATTCCTGAAAGGCGAAAAACGTTATACTTCACTTAAGCTGAGTTTTCCGGAAAGGGCTGAAAAATTCTGGAAAGAACAGCAGGTGATTGTCGATGAGCGTTATGAACAATACAGGAAAATGGCAGAATAATAGCGAATATTTTATTCAGATGAAGAGGGGGGAAATTTCGCCCCTCTTTTGGTTTATTCGTTTAAGACGTGGTCAAGCAGGGGAAGTGACTATATAAAACCCATTTGATTCCGCTTCGTTTCATCGAAAATGGGTTTGCCTCGTTTTAGTCTCGTTCCGCGACTCTCCGCTCGACAGTCTGTCGGCAGCATCTTTCTCTCCAGATATCCGACTACTCTGTAAGTTGATTTATTTGTTTAGTTTGACGGCTGTCCCGTAGGCCAAAAGTTCAGCGGCGCTACCGATGACGCTGGTGGTCATATAGCGAATGTTGATGATCGCGTCAGTGCCCAGTTCTTCAGCCTGAGCAAGCATCCGATCGGTAGCTATCTGGCGCGCCTGTCCCATCATCTCCGTGTACTCAGTCAGTTCACCACCAAGAACAAGCCGCACCAGGGCAGAGAGGTCGTTTCCAAGCCAGATGGCAAAAATAGTATGTCCTTTGACTAAACCCAGAATCTCGGCGATCTCGCGACCGGGGATATTTACAGAATTCAGTAACAAAATCCGGGATTGCAATTCAGCAGGCGGAAGATTCTTACCCGATGTCTTGTTTTTCCTTTGTTCAAGAGCCACTGTCAGCAGGACCAGCAGGATACCGCCCAGAAGACAGAAAATCGCTATCTGAAGCCACCAGGGTACAGCCGGATCACGGGCAGTTATCACAGACCAGGGTATCCCGACAAATATTGCAGTAAAGAGACCGAGCACGAAAGCCAGAGAGCCAATCAGTCGAAGTACCTTCATCATTCCCCCTTTTGCAATTACTTGAAATCGTAACAAAATGTTGTCTATTGTTCCTAGTATATGCGACGTTGCAACCGTAGGAAACAATGTCCCCCGGCGTAAGCCTGCCGTGTATACGCTGTGTTATATGATGTCGTCTGCTATGGTATTGAAAATGCTTTTTGTAATCTTCCATTTTCATCATACCCAATGGTTTTGTTTTTAAAATATCTTATCATCGTATCTTTTTCTATTCCTGATAAGTCGCTATTCAGAATTTGTTGATAGATGTCTTCCCAAGTAATTCGAATGAATCTCATCCTTTGTCCTTCGTTGAGATGCCTTTTAAAAATCGTTTCAATGTCTTTCTCTCGGTCTGACAATACCAAGTTTACAAGATAAAAATCTAAATTCCATTGTTTTGCTATCCAAGTTCCAAGCAACCAAAATCGCAATAACTCGTATTTTTTCTCCGCTATTGCAACTGTTTTATAATGCGACTTAAAGACTTTTGGAAACCAGTTATCGCCACCGGTTTTATATTTCTTGGAATTACTCATATTACTGGGAACTGTTTCGTTTCCAGCAGTTAATTTTGCCTCGATAAAGAGTAGGGTATTACCAGTTTTGATTATAATATCAGGTTCCGAACCCCTTTTTATTTCTTCACCAAATTCTTCTCT
>JAGHBC010000074.1 GCA_021161185.1 Fidelibacterota bacterium | reverse complement strand
TTAAACTATTTCATTTCCCAATATATTGAATATCAAAGATACAAACTCCCTTTCTACCCAGGCTGATTCCACATCTGTTTGTACCTATTAATTCGCACTCAGAAGAACAATAGTCAATTTTGAATGTTTTATTTCTTATATACAAAATTCCAGGTGTTTCATCCCATGAATGATTAATAATGATAACTTTATAAAAGTTACCGTCATAGTTTTTCCACACGCCCATTTCCAAACCGTCACCCTCGATTGAAAATAAAGGATTGGAATAAACAGTCTGATAAATTGAACGATAAATCCGGCTAAGCGTGTATTTCCATTGCTCATCATGGCTGGAAAGAGCAAGCATTTCGATGGGAAAGGTACAAAAATAAACCGTCCCTTTCCCGACCGAATGCTCTATAAGAAAAGGAGAACCACTTTTATCTTCCATGATTACTTTGGCGGAAGTTTCGAGAACGGGACAGTAGCCGAATTCGGGATTTGTATTATTTAATGGAAACTGCAATTTTTGTCCGCGTTGGAAACTCCCCCAATCCTCTTTAATAATAATATCAAGAAAATCGCTATCGTAGAAATCCGGAATCCCAAACTTGCAGTCCGTCTTGACTCCGGCGAGAAGATGCCAACCAAAACCCAGCTGTCGTTGGCAAAACTGAAATAGAGAACGCCGCCGTTTTGGATATATTCTTCTAATTGCATACGCATCTTCTTAGTCATAATCTTAAAACGGGGAACAAACAAAACCGGGATTTCTTCAGGATTCAGGTTTAATTCATGGGAATATTTTCCATCGTTCTCTAAAATCTGAGCCGGCTCGACAACCATTTTAACATCCAGATTTGCTCGCTTTAATAAGGAAAAACTTTCAAGGTAAAAGTCGTACCACTGTCGAAATTCCGGCTGAAACTGGTGGGGATATTCATAATAGTAATTTGAAGGGATAAAAAGACCGACAGGATATTCGATTTTCCGGTAACTCTTTTGAGTTAATTCTCCGGCAATTTTTCTAAATTTGGTAAACTCAAGCGCTGCAGGTTTCAATGTCTTGTCGGTTCTGACAACTCCGAACCGTTCTTCATAAGCATGGTGCGAATAGGGTCGCTTGTCTTCAAAATCAAAATCATTCAGACACCAACCCAAAGTCCCCTTCGCGCCATTAATCAAAGCACTATAAAAAACCGAACGGTAATAATTTGCCTGATTATCTTCGGAGCAGAGAGTTGTCGATGTGCCAAACTCCTCTACGATGACAGGTCGCCGCCACTCTTGCGCCATACGGATACGAAACGCCGTTGTATAACTGTGATGCCAGGGATTCATAACTCTGGGATAATAATGCAGCCCGACAAAATCCTGATATTGATTCAGTTTGCGTAAATGAAAGTCTGAATTTTCACCTAAGATTTCCGGCGACCAGGCGGCGCCGTCACCAATACTAACCAGCCGATCGGGGTCTTCTTTTTTTATCGTATAAATTATTTCCCTTATCCAATTCTCAATATCATCAGGCGATTGTTTCCCGATATAGTTCGGCAATTCGTTGGACAGGAGCCAGCCGAGTATATAGGAAAAATCTTTAATCTTATTTACAATTGTTGAAATATAGAGTTTTGTCGCTTCGACGACTCGCCGATCGGTAATGAAATTTGCGCCTTGTCGCCATGAGACATCCCAATCTTCCCCGGACATGTGTCCCACGATAAATGTGGGCAGGGTATGTAATTTATTTTTTTCACAGATGCCAAGGAAAACCCGAAGCTTTTCCAGCATTAGCGGGCTTACCCGGTTTTCCTCCTCCATAAACGCAGGCATATATAAAAAAGGACGGCAAACATTCATTCCTAACTGTTTCATCCGCCTTACATCCTCGCTCAATTCATCGGGATTCCATTCGGTCCACATATTCAACGCCGATGAAGAAGGCCAGTAGTTTGCACCAAGCAGAAAAATATCTTTCCCGTCTATATCTTTAAAACTCAATCGCTGTTTCCTTTTAATCTAAAAATATTTGTTTTTCTAATTCCCTTAAAATTCCTAATAGCTACTTTCCCGAACGATCAAATCTACCGATATCGTCCTAGTCTGCGGCGCCCTCGATGGGTTATTCATTATTTCGCAGAGCAGTTTATAGGCTTCCTTACCGATGTCCAGCTTCGGAACCTGAATTGTTGAAAGTTTAGGAGAATTAAATTTCGCCGGAGGTATGTCATCAAAACCTATCACTGCGATATCCTGAGGTATTCTTTTCCCACTTTTTTGGATACCGCTAATCACTCCCATTGCCGTTGTATCGTTACAGCAAAAGACGGCATCGATTGCCGGATTTTTCTTTAATAATTTGGTCGCACCTTTTTCACCGATCGCCCGGGAAGTTTCCACATCCTCACAATAACTGTTCTTCTTCAAATAATCATTATGAATTAAGTTGTATTTTTCCAGCGCCTCTTTATATCCCCTATAGCGATCTTTTATTGATGGATGAATAAAAGTCCCCCCAACGAAAGCAATCTGTTTTCTACCG
This sequence comes from Fidelibacterota bacterium, assembly GCA_021161185.1. Classification (GTDB taxonomy): domain Bacteria; phylum Fidelibacterota; class UBA2242; order UBA2242; family UBA2242; genus DPVY01. The sequence goes on along the minus strand of JAGHBC010000074.1, from coordinate 31,892 downwards.
GCATTAATTAGATTCTCTACAGCCCGGAACGCACCATTGTAATTATCAATCTTCACACAATTATAATTCTTGCCCGGCAATTCATAATCAATAAGGACAAATGGCAACTGCTGATTATCGAGATATTCAATCAAAGCATGAGGTACTCTTCCAGCCAACGCTACCCCGTCAACATCATTATACCGCAAAAACCGGGGAAGATTTTCTTTAGGATCAAATTCTTCTTTCACCGTCGTTAATAGAATATAATGATCATTTTTACGGGCGGCATATTCCATCCCAAGGAAGACCTGACTGTAAAACATTTCCACTTCGGAAAAATGCCCCTCCCATAATATATAGCCAATATTACCGGTCTTTTGCGTAGCCAGTTTGCGAGCGGAACGGAGCGGCTTGTAATCCATCTGCTGCATAATGGATAATATCCGCTGTTTTGTTTCCGACGCTACGTATCCTTTGCGGTTCAGGACGAGTGAAACCGTTGACATGGATACTCCGGCTTTTTTTGCAATATCTTTTATTGTAGCTGCCATAATATTCTCATTTGATTTATCGAAACGTTTTAATATATTTTATCAGAAGATTTATGTCAAGCTTTTTTACAAAAATATTTTAATCGTTAATTTTAGCGTTTTCCGTCGATTTTACGATTTTATGTATTACACCAATAAAAAAATATTTATATTTGAGTGAGTTATGCAGCAATCTAAAGTAGTTAAAGACAAAATTATTCTTTCACCAAAAGAAATTGATATTCAGCTCTGCCCAATCCATCAAAAAACCGGTTTGGAAACCTATATTTTAGGCGCCTTTAACCCGGCGCTAACACGGCTGTCTAATGGCAACCTGCTCCTTATGGCACGGATCGCCGAGTCATTAAAAGAGCCGATAAAGGATCAGAAATTCCGCATGATCCGGTGGCATCCGGTCGATAAATATATTATCGAGGAACATTCCGCCGAACATTTGGATACTCGTGACCCCAGAAAATTTCGGTTTTTGGAGCATGCTTTTGTAAAAGTATATGGACTGACTTCATTTTCATGGTTATTGCCGGTGGAAACCACTCCGGACGGACTGAGTATTATCCGAATTCACTATGATAAAATTATCGCGCCCCGAACCAGTTACCAAGAGTACGGCATCGAAGATCCGCGGATCACACAAATCGGCAATACCTACTATATGACCACCTGCTCCGTCAGCTCCGAACGGCATTCCACCACATTGTATTCTTCGCAAGACGGTCTGAATTATCATCTTGAAGGTATCATCCTCGACCATCAGAATAAGGATATGGTCTTGTTTCCGGAGAAAATCAATGGCTACTATATGGCCATGACCCGCCCGATGGGTGAACTATATTTTTCCACCTATCAGGATCAAATGTATTTACCGGGGCCGTCCATCAATTTAGCCCAATCCCCGGACCTACTCCACTGGAAACCTATTGACAGCCCTTTTCTGCGCCCCCGTAAGAATTCCAAGATCAATTTAAAACTCGGCGCCGGCGCCCAACCGATCCTCACTGACCGGGGCTGGTTAATTCTGTTCCACGGCGTCGAGAAAAACGAAACCGTCGGCATATATCGCACCTTCCGGGCGTTACTGGACAAAGAGCACCCCTGGATCGTCAAAGACATCGATATTTGCGAACCTCTATTACAAAGCAATACCGATTTGATGACCGATTATCAAGATATTAGTTATCTATCCGATGTCGTTTTCACCACCGGCATCGTCGAAGCCGATGATCATTATATCATTGCTTCCGGCGAAGATGATTTATGCTGCCGAATAACACATATAAATAAAAAGAACATCTTTTAATCCATTTTTATTGTGAAACAGAAACACCTGAATAAGATCAAGGGGATAGCAACTGAACTTTACGGACCTGCCAGGGCGCAAAAATTCCTGACCGCTCTAAAAGATCTACTTAGAACCCACCAATCATTCAGTACACCGGGAAATCCGATCCGGAAAGAATTAGACGAAACTGACATTGCGCTCATCTGCTATGGCGATAATTTCAGAAGTACGGATATTTCACATCTGCAATCTTTAAAAACATTTTTAGATGAACACCTTGCAGGGCTAATTTCACTGGTCCATCTCCTGCCCTTTTATCCCTATTCTTCCGACGATGGATTCGCCGTCATCGATTATAAAAAAGTCAATCCAGACTTCGGTGACTGGACAGACATAGAAGATATTCATCAAAACTTTGAACTGATTTTCGACGCGGTTGTCAACCATATTTCCGCAAAAAGTCCCTGGCTGCAGGAATATCTCAATGGCAATCCGGATTACTCCGATTTTTTCATCGATACCGATCCCGCCATTGATCTGTCGGAGGTGGCCCGGGCACGGGTTCATTCCCTGCTCACCCGTTTTGAGAAAGCAGGTAAACCGGTCTATTTATGGACGACTTTCAGCGATGATCAAGTTGATCTGAATTATCAAAATCCACGCGTTCTTCTCGAAATTATCGACGTATTGCTTTTCTATGCTTCGCAGGGCGCCCGGATCATCCGCCTTGACGCAATAGGTCATATCTGGAAACGCATCGGCACAAGTTGCCTGAGTCTTAAAGAGACTCATCAAATTGTTCAACTGTTTCACCTCGTCATGGAGATCGCTTATCCGGATGTGCTTCTATTATCTGAGACCAACGTTCCTTTCCGAGAAAACCTGAGCTATTTCGGCAACGGTCAAAATGAGGTTCAAATGGTCTATCAATTTGCTTTACCTGGATTGGTGCTTTATTGCTTATATCAGGCTAATGCAACGGTGCTGATGAATTGGTTAAGAACCATTCCGCTGGCGCCCGGAAAATGCCTCTATCTGAATGTTCTGGCAACCCATGACGGCATCGGCGTCAGACCGCTGGAGGGAATCCTTTCCGACACCGAAATAGCCGCCATAGCGGACAATATTGCCCAAACCGGAGGATATACCTCGTCAAAAAAAACGGCAGGCGGCTCGCTAAGTCCCTATGAACTTAATTCAACCTACTATTCCGCTCTGGCGACCTTTCAAGACGAGTCGTTGAATATAAAAAAATATCTCGCTTCCCAGGCAATTTTGCTGTCGCTGGCAGGCTTACCGGCAATCTATATTCACAGTCTGTTCGGTACGGAAAATGATTTCGACGGCGTCCGGGCCACCGGTCAAAAACGCTCTATCAACCGCCGTAAATTCGATCTGTCGGAAATCCGAGAAATTCTGTCCAACTCTGAAAACCGGATGACAAAAATATTTTTCGCTTACCAAAAAATGATCAAAATACGTCGTCAACAACGGGCGTTTCACCCCAAAGGGCCCCAAAAAGTTATTCCGATAACAAGTGAAGTTTTTTCAATTCTGCGGTCTTCCCCTGATAATCTCGAAAGCATCTTTGTCCTCATTAATATGACACCAGAAATATTGCCAGTCACTCTACCGGAAAACATATTTGAATCAAAAAATAAAATTTGTAACCTTTTAACCGATTCCCTATTTCAAATCCGGGAAGAAATTGAATTATCACCTTACGAGGTGCTATGGTTAAAAGAGCAAAAGTGACATTTTCAATAATAAAGATTGGACGGAGTATCAAAAATGGCTCAAATTGAACTAAAAAACATCAGCAAACAATACGACACCAGCGTTAAAGTCATTGAAAACTTAGATCTTCAGGTAATTAACGGAGAATTTCTCGTTTTGGTCGGTCCTTCCGGATGTGGAAAGAGTACAATGTTGAGATTAATTGCCGGGCTGGAGACCGCCACAGAAGGCGATATCTATATCGGAGATAAACTGGTAAACGCCATTCCTCCCAAGGATCGTGACATTTCCATGGTTTTTCAGAATTATGCCCTGTATCCCCACATGACCGTATATGACAACATGGCGTTCGGGTTAAAATTACGAAAATTCAAGAAATCTGAAATTCAGCAACGCGTAGAGGATGCTGCGGAAATTTTGGAAATTACATCCTTGCTAAAGCGCAAACCCAAGCAACTCTCGGGCGGACAGCGTCAGCGCGTCGCCCTGGGACGGGCGATTGTTCGCAAACCTGCCGTTTTTCTCTTCGACGAACCACTCTCCAACCTCGACGCCAAACTGCGCGTCCAAATGAGAGCGGAAATCAAAAAACTCCATAAGCGCCTTAAAACGACGATGGTCTACGTCACTCACGATCAGATCGAGGCAATGACCATGGGTGATCGCATCGCCGTTATGAATGACGGAGTAATTCACCAGTTGGGCACACCCTTGCGCCTCTACAATGAGCCTGCAGATCGATTCGTGGCAGGATTCATCGGCAGTCCGGCAATGAATTTCATCTCCATGAAAATTAAAGCAGGCGCTCTGATCGCCGACAACGGTTCCTTCAATATCCCCATTCCCCAAAAACATGCCGCTTCTTTAAAACCTTATATTAATAAAAACATTACCGTCGGGATTCGCCCGGAAGATATAGCAATTACGCCAAAGGTTGATGATGCACCTATGATCGAACTCCGGGTAAATATTTTTGAACCGATGGGCAATGAAACACTGCTTTATCTAAGTAGCGGTGATACCACCTTTACCTGCAGAAGTACGGAATTCAGACCTGAATCCTTTGTTTCCGAAACCATAAAACTTTATCCGGACATGACTAAAATCCGGTATTTTGATCCCGATACGGGAAAAGCGATTAAAGTTAGCTAATTGGGAAGTTCTACCGATTCCAATTTCAGGACCATAGCACCGAAACGCGCCTCATTGGATATCATGACGGGCAGTCTTTTCTCATCGGTGCTAAGATGAATGGTCACCAAGTTTTTGTTTTTGAACAAGCTGCCTTTTTCTGCAAAAGGCGTCAGCACAAAGCATTCAATCACACCGGCGGGAACCCGGACTTTTTCAATCTTTTCGACTTTGATCTTAAACGGGCGCTGTGAATCGTTGTCAAAATAATTCAGATCGATGATATCTCCCAGGGAAAAATCAATCGTGCGGACATAATAGAACAGCGCGAGACCGTCGTGAATTATTCCGTCGATAGCCACCGTATCGTAAGGAGAAACCGCCCTTAAATTGTCATAATCGAACAGCACCGAGTACTGCTTTCGATAGCGGCCCTCGCGTAGGGATTTACTGAATTTACGGGAATAGATTCCCTCAATATCGACCCAGGACTCCATATAATCGCGGACTTTGAAAATTCGGTCGAAAAAAGCGCCGGATTCCGTCCTCGATTTAATGTGATAAACGGGTTTTTTATCAATCGTATCGATACCGGCTACTTCCAGACACGATTTCCCTCCTCTTATAAAATTGAAGAATACCGAATAGATCAGTCGTTCTCCGACGCTAAAAGGTAATGATGTCTGGGCTTTCAGAATATTAAATGGTAACAAGAGGACTAAAATCGCCGTCAAAACAGATTTCCGCCCGCCTATTTCGCCTCGCACTAATTTATTTCTTCTCATTGATTTTTTTTAACTTTTTTACTTTGCGGCGCACCCGCGTCCGTCGAATGGCTCTTTTCAGGACTTTTAAATTCCGGTCAAACTGTTCCGGTTCATATTGTCTGAGGAAATATTGCCATCTACAATTTTCATGGGAATATTCGAGATTGCAAGAGCATAATCCCATCTTGGAAATATCATGCATTTTCCCGGCGACGGTGATCCGGGACTTGCGCCGTAAACGATTCAAATCAACCAAATAAATCTCTTCACAATTGCTGTCCTTTACCAGAAAATTGCCCGGCGTTAAATCATGGTGAATCATCCCGGCTTGATGCATTTTGCGGACCATTTCAGCCATTTTTCTTAAAATAAGATTCTTTTGCTTAACCTCAACGATTCCGTTCCGTAGAATTTGCCGGACCTTTTGGTTTTGTCCGATATATTCCGTTATCAGAAAATTGGATTTTACAAAGCCCCGGCTGCGGTTGGTAAAAACCGCAATCGGCTTGGGAACCGGCACACCCGCCTCGAGCAACCACCATGAGGCATCCCAGGATTTCTGAGCCCGGGACCGCATAAAAGGACTCATAATAGCGGAAATAGTATTACGCCAGCCAAAGCATTTTACAACTACTTTCCGGAAGCGGTTATCAATTTCAAACTCCATAAGCGCCACTACATTGGGTTGACGTTTATAGACTTCCGTGGCTTTTTCTATTATCCAACCCTTATTCGTTAATCCTTCAAAATGATAACGACTGAGAGAAGGTCCGGTATAAGCAGATTTTTGCACGCCTTATCCCCAATAATAAAACATTTTCCGAACTTTGTATTTTCTAAATAAATTCAATGGCTTCCTTTTCATGACGGTCTGAATTTTAGAAGATAAAATCGCTTCGGTTGCTTTTAGAACACGGGCGGCATTGGCATGATCGGTGTAAGGTTGAATTTCCCGGAGTACCCGTTGTCTGTTATGGGAAAATTCTTTGGGATCGGCTATTGATCTGTCTACGGCATTTCTTAACTGATCCATATTACCAATATTGATTCCCTTCTCCAATCTAACACCGGCATCAATCGTAATCACCGGCTTATCCAACAGCATAAATTCATATACAATCGACGAAGTGTCGGAGATCAGCACATCTGCCGCTTGGAGTAAGGGAATATTATCGGAATGTTCCCAAACTCGGATATTATCCGATTCCAATTGTTTAAATCGCAGTTTATCTTTCTTATCCATAAGATCATGAAATTTGATAATCCAGGTTTCATTCTCACGAATCACCGCCGGCAACAGGGGAAATAATTTATCCGAAGATTTGAATTTCGGACTGAAAGTGGGAGCATATAAAATTATTTTTTTGTTTGTTTGTAATCCGATTTTACGGAATACATCGTTCCGTTCATAGGGTTTGAGTAGTAAATCAACTTTTGGCCAGCCTGTTTCCGCAACCTGAAAATGTCTGTGCTTTTCGGCAAGCACTTCGAATTTGCGGGTAATTAGGGGACCACTGGTACAATACAGGTCGAAAAACCCGCTGATTTTATAATGTCCACCCTTTTCTTCACAGAGCCCGTGAAATACCTGAACTTTTAAACCGGGAATTCTATCATGAACAATATTTCCGGGAACGAATACCGCATCAGGCTGAAAGTCAACGGCTGCGGCAAGTGATGAAGTAACCGGAGTCTTGAACCGATAAAGCCTTTGCAACTCATCCGGCAGGAATATCAGAGATTTACCCCAATTATTCCTGTTTATCTCATCAGTCAGCGCCTGGATCACGCTGAAAGAGTAGGGTTTGGTAATAAAATGAAGGTAGCGGCGCATAATATTATTTCAACCGTTCTATCAAATCATCGACAATACGTTGACTGGCTTTTCCATCGAGAATCCCCAAATATTTTTCAGGAAGATCTGCCGTCCGGTTTTTATAGTCACTCTTTTCGTTCATGGCGGTTTTTAATGTTCCGGGTAACCGGGATACATTATCAAAGTGATATGCAAAATTGAGCAGCCGCTGCATCTCTGTATCCAGGCGCTTTTTCTGAAACTGACGGTGAAAAATCCGGTGTTTTTTTCTTAAATGGCAGATGTCGCTGATTACGACCGGTTTTCCGGTTGCCAAAAACTCAAATGCAACCGACGATGCTTCGGTCAGAAGGATATCGGCAGGTTTGAAAAAAGGAATAATCGAATATTCTTCTACCGGCAGCAAGTGAACGTGGGAATATTTTCGGGTTAATTTTTGAAACAGCTTTTTCTGATGCCGGTATTTTTTCAGCATCCATGAAAAATGATGCAATTTGACGATAAGGTTATAATCAGCCGTCAGTTCTCCGATAGACTCCCCCAACACTTCAATGGAACTGGGGTAAAACGTCGGGGCATATAAAATTGTTGCTCTATCGGGATCGAGATTAAGCTCCGATAAAATTGCCACCCCGTTATCCGATTCAAATAGCGGATCCAGCTTCGGACAGCCGGTAACGACCAGTTCGGTACCGACGCCCCGTCTCTTTAATTCATCAAATCGGTACTGCCCTTCCACATAACGGACATTGATCCGGGGATTGTAATCGGTATAGTAGCAGGATTTTACGCCGATGCCGTGGTAGAGCAGAACCGCGAGTGTGTTCGCTGAGCAATATTCATCGGCATGCCCGCTTTTGCCAAAAACAGTAACATCAAAATTACGGGCTAAAATCTCTTTTTGTCGCGCCTTCTCACTTTTAGCGTCGACAAAGGTTCCGGAAATTGCGGCAAGAGCCTGTTTGATTAATTGATGATCGATTCTGTCTTTGTCGATAACCGCGGAGAAATAGAGCTCAAACATACCCCTTTTTTCCATTTCCCGGATTACCGGTAAAAACTGGGGTAGATAGTAAAGATGATGAAGGTTATATAGAACGCTTATCTTATTCAAAGGTAATCAATAAATTAATTAGTTTTCAGCCATCGCTTTAATTTTGGGATATATTTTTTTCCGGGCTTTTTCGAGATCTTCGGGAAAATCTATTTCAATCACGGGAATATCACTGATATCTTCGTAATAGATATCGTGCATATCAAGAATTTTATCGATACCTTTTTCGAAGAAAGCTGTCTTTTCACCACTATCGATGACCGCCTTTAATCCATCGATAAAAGCGGCTGTGATTTCGCCGGCAAATTTCGCTACCCCGACAAATTCGCCGAGGCTTTTTTCAATATCAATTTTCTTGCCTATTCTTAAAATCCGGTGCTGACCGTCGACAATGACCTTGACCTCTTCTGCTCCACAGGGCTTGACCTCAACACCCAACGCCGTCGGCATTTCCGATTGAAGAATCCGACCGACGAGATTATGATGAAACACGACATCGGCGTTAAAATACATAAAATCAGCGCCACGAAAATAACCACGCGCCAGATAAAGTGAATAAACCGTATTGGTAGTTGCATAATCGGGATTCTCAATGTAACTGAGAGTCACGTTCTTATACTGATCACCGAATTTTTTCACGATCTGTTCTTTCAGATAGCCGACCACAATTAGCGCTTCGGGTACGCCGTAACGATTGATCGCGTCCAACTGATGCTCCAGGATGGATTTTTCACCGATAGGAAGCAAACTCTTATGCATATTATCGGTGAGAGGTGATAAACGACGCGCCGAACCAGCGGCAAGAATAACTGCTTTCATTAATTAATCTCTTTTAATCATCACAATAAATCTATTGGTTTTTTGAAATAATATAATTGACAGCGCATTCACCTATTAAGAGTTTCCTGAATTATTATTCAAGTATTGATAAATCGCTTCCGCCGCCCGTCGAGACGAAGGGACATCGGTTAAATTCATATATTCCTTAATTCGTTCTGACTGAATATTTAAGTATTCCTTATCTTCAACGGCTTCATTCAGTTTTCGGTCCAACTGATCCATCGACTCTACTACCGGACCGTACTGCCAATTGCGGTAATTCACATCTTCCCGCCAGTTTACCTGATGTGCATTTAGAAATAAACAAGGGCGGGCCTGAAAAGCAATCCATTCATAGACCAGGCTGCTGACATCTCCCATGTACAAGTCCGCCACTTTAGTATAGGCGCCGTTTACACTTCGCTCGCTTCCAAAATCGATATGGATATGGTCACATTTATACTTATCCAGATTCAGATCATAGCCATATTTTACACGCCAATGCATAATTTGAATATGAGGCGCAAATATCAGGTTGTATTTATCCTGACGATAGAAATATTCCATAACTTCTCTGCCCCAATGTTTAAAAGATGTTAAACCCGGCTGCCAATGCGGGGCATATAGCACAATAGGCCGGTCATTATTAAAAAGAGCCTGCTTTAATGAACCGATATCGGTACTATAATCCAGTTTAGGCCAACCTACAATTACGGTCTTCTCTTTTGGAATAATACCCTCATCTACAAGCCGATTTTGATGATAAACTCCGGGTAACAATATTAAATCAAAGTCACCCAAAACCGGATCAAATCCATATTTTCTATCCCCGCAACCGTGATATTGGTAAATATTCTTCGGTTTCTCCAGTCGTAATTTTTTAAAATATTTTACTATCGAATGAGAAGTGGAGATGATTGCGTCGCTGGTTCGCAGGATATTTTTTACTTTTGGAATTGTATCCACCGGCGACGGGTAAGACTTTTTCTTGAAATTCAGATACTTATAGCGAAACGGCAACGGCACCGTGATAATTTCACAGCGATTAGCGGGATACCGAGATTGGATATACTTCAATATCGAGGTATGTTCCGCCGAACAGGAAATCAGTTTCACACTAAAATCATCCTGCAACAATGATAATTCCATCGCCGTTATGGCAGAGTGATATAAGTGATGAATACCATTTAAATATAGAAAGACAACAAATTTTTTATCGGATATCATGAAATTTAATGTTTATTCTATTGATTATAGTGAAATTGAATATCATAGAAATACTTATATAAACCATTTTTATCCAGCAATTCCTGATGAGTTCCCGCTTCCACGATCCGACCTTTATCTAAAACTATAATTTTAGTGGCATTTTGGATAGTCGCTAACCGGTGAGCAATAACAAATACGGTCCGGTCTTTCATCAGACGGTCGATTGCAGCCTGGACTTTCTTTTCCGATTCGGTATCCAAAGAGGAGGTCGCTTCGTCAAAAATCAGGATAGGCGGATTTTTCAACAGGGCCCGGGCAATGGCGATACGCTGAGCCTGACCGCCGGATAACCGTGAGCCTTTATCGCCAATTATTGTCTCATATTTATCAGGAAATTCCTCGATAAATTCATCGGCGTTGGCGGCTTTGGCGGCAGTTTGCACAACCTCCGGATCCGCATCTATCATACCGTAGGCTATATTATTGAAAATCGTATCGTTAAATAAAATCGTCTCCTGAGTGACGATTCCCATTAACGAACGAAGCGACGACAGAGTCAGATCGCAAATATCAATATCGTCAATTAATATCCGTCCGGCGGTCACATCATAAAAACGCGGAAGCAAATCTACGAAAGTCGTTTTGCCGGCCCCTGAGTGGCCGACAATCGCAATAATATCGCCCTTTTTAACCGTCAAATTAACATCGCTTAAAATGTTCCCATTTGACTCATCATACCAAAAATCAACATGTTCATAACGAATATCTTTTTTAAATCGGGTTATCTGAATGGCATTCTTTTTCTCGGTAATGTCGGATTTTTCATCCAAAATGGAAAAAACACGGGAGGCTGAAGCCAAACCTTCCTGGATATCAACGTTAACCGTATTTAGTGTTTTTATCGGATTCAAAATAGCAAATAACAGGATAATAAAACGGATAAAATCTTCAGCTTCAATGCCCGTACCAGCCAGAACATGACTGCCGCCGATCCAAAGCAGGATAACGCCGATACCGACCCCGAAAGTTTCGTTGATTGGCGAAGATATCGCCCGCAAGCGCCTGCGCTTAAAAGTAAGATTAAAATAGCGTTGCGTTTCCCTGAAAAATTTCCGTTTCTCGAACTCCTCCATGGCAAAGGCTTTGACGACCCGGATACCGCCCACAGTTTCATTGAGAATCGCCATAATTCCGGCGATCTTCTTGGACGTTCGTACTGATTTACGACGAATACTTTGACCGATCCTGGAAATAATAAAAAAAGATACCGGTAAAATTATAAAAGATAATAAAGCCAGCTTCCAGGAAATGATAAACAACAACGTTACAAATGTTAAAATATTTATCGGCTCGACAAGCAACTTATCAAAACTCACCACAAAAGCCCGCCGCATAATCCCGACATCATTCAGGATAATTGAAAGCAATTCGCCGCCCTTTTTCCGGTGAAAATAGGATAACGATAGATTGTGAATATGGGTAAACAGCGCGTTGCGTAAATCGGCAATTAACTTTAATTGAACATAGCCTAAAGCGATATTTTTTATATAGAAAAACACATTCTTGAAAAAGAAGGTCAGGAAAATCACGATACAAAGCGCCTTTAAAGATGCAAAGGGGTCGTCGTGAATCAGCAATTGATTTGTATAATTTTTTAATTTATCGTTGAGGCTGAATTTTTCCTGTAGATCCGCCGGCGCTTCCAGCTTCTGAGCGACCTCCGCATGTTCTTTGGGAAAAATCACATTCACAAAAGAGGCTGTCAACCAGACCGAGGCGCTGTTAAAGACCACGAACAACAGTGACGCCAGAATACCGCCCAACAAGACTTTCCAGTAGGGCTTTGCCCACTTCAACATACGCAGGTACAATTTCATCTTAAATACGATTCATTATTATTAAAACATTCCATTCAAGCTATGAATTCACAAATATCTACTAAATTTAACATTATTCAAGAAGAAATAAAGGAACTTTATCCTTCGGTTAATTATGGTAGTTGTATGGTAGTTGTATAGTAGTTGTATGGTAGTTGTATGGTAGTTGGGTAGTAGTTGGGTAGTGGGGGTTGGGAATTTTTTAGATAAGAAAAAAATATCCATAGCCTGTTCGTATGCCAACTCATAAACATCTTTTGAACTCAAAGAATCATTGTTTACAGACCACAGACTACGGACCACGGACCTATCCACTCAATTCAAGAAAGAGCCATTTTTTATTTTACCCACTGAATTTGAGAAGGAACCAAATTTAATTTATTTCCTCAATCCATTTTCTCCTTTATGAGAAAGCGTGATGATTTTAAATACCCTCGGAATAGTCACGGTATCTGTTGTTTTTCTCATAATTCCTCTTTAATTTTTTAAGTTTTTTAAGATACTCCCGGCAAGAGTCTGTTTGTGAAATTTTCTTGGTATAAAATTTGTCTCTATCTGAAATGATTTTTAGATAGAGATACAGATTTTCCACAGGCAATATCAATAAACTAAGCATTAATTACCTTTTGATGAAAGATTCAATTCTATTCAAAAGTAAGGAGTCGCGCTAATGTCAAAAGATGAACGCTTCCTGCAAAAAAAGAAAGAATGGGAAGCCGGCACACTAAAAAAGGTCATCGACCGTTTCCCCGAGCGAAAAACCGAGTTTACCACCGGTTCGTGGCTGTCGGCTGAAAGAGTTGCCTTGCCGGAAAGCGGTGATTTCGACGATTATAACGAAAAAATAGGTTTCCCCGGTGAATACCCCTTCACCCGCGGAGTACAGCCAACCATGTACCGCGGGCGTTTCTGGACCATGCGCCAATATGCCGGATTCGGGACAGCGGAAGAATCAAATGAACGCTATAAATATCTCTTAAATCAGGGCCAAACGGGGCTGTCAATCGCCTTCGATCTGCCGACTCAGATTGGGTATGATTCCGATGATCCCCATGCTGAAGGCGAAATTGGTAAGGTTGGAGTCGCGATCGACACTATAAAGGATATGGAAATCCTATTCGACGGAATTCCAATGGATAGGGTCTCTACCTCCATGACCATCAATGCACCGGCAGCGGTTCTCTTAGCAATGTATATTGCCGTAGCTGAAAAACAGGGTGTCCCCCGCAACAAATTAACCGGAACTATTCAAAACGATATTCTGAAAGAGTATATGGCGCGGGGGACTTATATCTTTCCGCCCAAGCCATCGCTCCGGCTGATCACCAATATTTTCGAATACTGTTCCACCGAAGTTCCCAAATGGAATACCATCAGCATCTCCGGATACCATATTCGCGAAGCCGGCTCCACAGCGGTTCAGGAAGTGGCTTTTACCCTAGCTGACGGTATTGAATATGTAAATGCAGCCTTGAAATCGGGTATGGATATTGACAGTTTTGCCGGGCGTTTATCATTTTTCTTCAACGCCCATAGCGATCTGCTTGAAGAGGTTGCCAAATTCCGGGCGGCTCGACGCATTTGGGCAAAAATAATGAAAGAAAAATTTAACGCCCAAAATCCGAAATCCATGATGCTGCGTTTTCACACTCAAACGGCTGGTAGCACTTTGACGGCTCAACAACCGGATAATAATATTGTCCGGGTTGCAATTCAAACCCTGGCGGCAGTCATGGGTGGCACCCAGAGTCTCCATACCAATTCAAGAGATGAAGCCCTGAGTTTACCAACCGAAGAATCTGTCCGCATTGCTTTGCGCACCCAGCAGATTGTCGCTCATGAATCCGGCGTAACCAATACGGTTGATCCTTTGGCGGGCAGTTTTTATGTTGAAAATCTGACCGACAAAATCGAAAACGAGGTCTGGAATTACCTGAATAAAATTGAAGAGATGGGCGGAATGGTCCATGCCATTGAAAACGGATATGTTCAGAAAGAGATTCAGGACGCCGCCTATCGCTATCAACAGGAAGTTGAGCGGGCTGAACGAATTATTGTAGGGGTAAATAAATTTACGATCAGTGAAAATGCGCCCGGCGGTTTATTAAAAGTCAATCCGAAATTGCAGAAAGTTCAGATCGAAAAGCTGTCACAGATAAAAAAACAGCGTAACAGTGATATTGTCCGAAGCAGACTTGCGGTGCTGGGAGCCGCGGCAAAAGATCCGGACCGGAATTTAATGCCCTTTATCATCGATGCAGTAAAGGATTATGCTTCCCTCGGAGAAATCTGCAATGTGCTTAGGGCTGAATTTGGTGAATATCAAGAATCAATTGTATTATAGGATTGATTAAAATGGATAAAAAAACTCGAATTTTAATTGCCAAACCGGGGCTCGATGGTCATGACCGGGGCGCTAAATATGTTGCCCGGGCATTGAAAGACGCCGGTTATGAGGTCATCTATACCGGAATACGTCAGACTCCGGAAGCCATTGTAAAAACAGCCATTCAGGAAGACGTCGATTTTGTCGGGCTCAGTCTTCTGTCCGGCGCTCACAATGAACTCTTTCCCAAGATTGTGAATCTTCTCCGGAAAAAAGGCGCCGGCGATATCATCGTCTTTGGCGGGGGCGTAATTCCGGAATCAGATATCCCCTCATTAAAGGAGAAGGGTATTCGGGCGATTTTCACTCCCGGCACACCTATCAAAGATATCACTGATTTTATTGAAACAGTAAAATAACGGATTATACTTTGCAGGAATTAGCCAGGCGGGTCATCAAGGGTGATATTCGGGGGATTGCAAAAGCAATCAGCCTGGTGGAAAACGGAGTGGAAACCGTTAAAAAAGAAGCTCTGATCGACGCCCTTTATCCCCATTGCGGGCATGCTGTTATCTGGGGAATTACCGGACCGCCCGGCGCGGGAAAAAGCAGCCTGCTTGACCGCCTTATCGAGCATATCCGGCGGGATAAGAAAAAAGTTGCCGTGATTGCCGTGGATCCCAGTTCGCCTTTTACCGGCGGCGCCATATTAGGCGACCGGTTGCGGATGCAGAAACATGCTGTCGATGACGGCGTTTTTATCCGTTCCATGGCGTCAAGAGGACATTTGGGCGGTGTCGCCGGAGCAACAGGTGACGCTGTCAGAATCTTTGACGCAGCCGGCTACGACCATATTATTATTGAGACCATCGGAGTCGGACAAACTGAAATTGAAGTCATGGAGCTTTCGGATATTGTTTTGCTCGTTTTAGTCCCCGGGCTTGGCGATGAGATTCAGGCGTTGAAGGCCGGCGTCATGGAAATCGGCGATATTTTCATCATAAATAAAAAAGACCACGACGGCGCCGACCGGCTGCGAGCGGAAGTTGAATATGTTTTGAGTTTGAAAAACGGCACTGGAAATACAACCGAACATCCGATCACGATGACATCGGCTACATTGAATGAAGGCATCGCTGAGGCATATTCGCTAATTCAGGCTTACTACACAACCATATTAAAAAACGGAAATCTTACCCAAAAACGCAAAAATCGTATCGAAAATGAATTAAAACATATCGCCCTTTCGAAAATAAAAGAACATGTAGATAAATTTTTAAATATTGATGATTGTCTAGACTCCTGGGTTGAGAATGTTTTTCAAAAAAAGGTCAGCCCCTATAAATTATTAAATAAAAAAATTGATAAATTTTTACAGGAGATAAACTGGAAATGATTACCCAAATTAATCATATCGGCATTGCCGTTACATCACTCGAAAATCATATTCCTTTTTACCGGGATGTGCTCAATCTGGAATTGACCGGAATTGATGAAGTCCCGGATCAGAAAGTGCGGGTCGCGATGTTCAAAATTGGTGAAGTTCAAATTGAACTTCTTGAACCAACCGCAGATGACAGTCCAATTGCCAAATTTATTGAAAAAAAGGGGGAAGGTATTCATCATGTGGCTTATCAGTCCGATGACATCGATGAAGATATTCAACAGTTTATTGCAAAGAATATTCAGATGATCGATACAAAGCCGCGCAGCGGTGCCCATGGCAGTCAAATCGCCTTTCTTCACCCTAAATCATCGGGCAGAGTCCTGACGGAAATTTGCCAGATAAAGAGTTAAAAAAAGGATTAGCGGGTGTAAATTACATGACCATCATATCCTGTCCAATAAAAAGAGGATACACAAATGAGTAGAGAGCGTAAATATCTTAAGTTAAAAGAAAATATTGAGAAAGCCCGGCTGGGCGGCGGTGAGATAGCTATTGAAAAGCAGCATCAGCGCGGGAAATTGACGGCACGGGAGCGAATCGATCTGCTATTGGATAAGAACAGTTTTGATGAAATGGATATGTTCCGGACTCATAACTGCACTGATTTTAATATGGATAAGAAAAAGATCCTCGGAGACGGGATGGTCACCGGTTATGGCACCATTCATGGTCGGTTGGTTTTCGTTTATGCCTTTGATTTTACGGTTTTTGGCGGTTCGCTGTCGAAAACCGTTGCCGAGAAGGTCGTCAAGGTCCTGGAAATAGCAGCCAAAGTCGGTGCGCCGGTAATCGGCATCAATGATTCCGGCGGCGCCCGAATTCAGGAAGGCGTCGACTCTCTGGCAGGGTATACCGAAATATTCCTGCGCAATGTGCTCTATTCCGGAGTCATTCCTCAGATCAGCGCCGTTGTCGGACCCTGCGCCGGTGGTGCCGTGTATTCACCCGCTCTGACGGATTTCATCTTCATGGTCCGGAAAACGGCTTATATGTTCCTGACAGGTCCAAAAATCGTCAAAACCGTCACCCATGAAGATGTGACGGCGGAAGATTTAGGCGGCGCCGATGTTCATGCCTCAAAGAGTGGCATCACCCATTTTACCTACAATGATGAACAAAGCCTCTTTGAAGGCATCCGCACTCTCATCAATTACCTTCCTCAAAATAATATGGAAGAGGCGCCGGTTATCGCCAATGAAGATCCGGTAGACAGAATCGATGAGGAGTTAAATTATCTCGTTCCGGATAATACCAATAAGCCCTACGACATGAAAGATGTTTTAACCCGCATTCTCGATAATGGCGAATTCCTGGAGGTTCAGGCTCTTTACGCTCCGAATATAATAATCGGATTTGGGCATTTGAATGGCAAATCCGTGGGCATCGTCGCCAACCAACCAAAGTATCTTGCCGGAGTTCTGGACAGTAACTCTTCCAATAAAGCCGCCCGCTTTGTGCGGTTCTGTGACGCTTTTAATATCCCCATAATCACCTTTGAAGACGTTCCCGGATTCATGCCCGGCACGGTTCAGGAGTTTAACGGCGTTATCAAGCACGGCGCCAAAATGCTCTACGCCTATGCCGAAGCCACCGTGCCCAAAATTACCGTTATTACCCGTAAGGGATATGGTGGCGCATTTTGCGTGATGAACTCAAAACAACTGCGGGGAGATTTTACCTACGCCTGGCCGGCATCGGAAATCGCCGTAATGGGACCCCAGAGCGCCAGTGAAATTATCTTCTCCAAAGAGATTAAGGCAGCCAATAATCCGCAGGAAAAATTGCAAGAAAAGATCGATGAATACCGGGATAAATTTGCAAACCCGTACGTGGCGGCATCAAAGGGTTATGTCGACGAAGTCATCGAACCTAAAGTAACCCGATATAAGCTGATAAAGGCTCTGGAAATGCTGGCAAATAAACGGGATGATAATCCACCGAAAAAACATGGAAACATCCCCTTATAGGAGAGTCATTATGTTCGAAAATATCATCCAAAATAACGGCTTCAACATCGCCTTAAGCGGCGTTCTGGTTGTCTTTAGCGGGCTTATTTTGATCGCAACGACTATTCACCTGTTCAATAAAGTATTTGAACGGTTACACCGCAGCACCGCAGCCGAATCTGTCAATCTTGGCAAATCTGATATTGTCTTACCAAAAAAAGCTGTTGCAATCCCCGAAGATGAGTTGGCGGCTATTACCGCTGCAATTGAAATCTATCGCAAAATCCATTTTGAATCCCTCCAGAGCCAAATCACCTTCAAACACGGAGAACAACAAAGCGCCTGGAAGTCTGGTTATAAATATGGTCAACGTTTAAGCACATTAAGGAAACAATAGATATGAGAGAGAAGACCCTTCAACTTGAAATAAACGGTAAATCTTATTCCGTAACCATCAACGAATTCAATGCCTATGAAGCCGTGGTTACTGTGAATGACAAAACCTACACCGTTGGAATAAAAGACCTCGGTATCGAGCAGGTTTCCGATCTGCAATCCAAAGCGCCTTCAGTTGCTACCCCGATAGACAGACCGGCCACCACAACGCCAACATTGCATAAGCCAAAGACAGTTTTCAGCACATCAACAATTGCGGCGCCCCTACCCGGCTTAATCCTGAAAATACAGGTTAAAGAGGGCGATATTTTAAAAACCGGTCAGGACGTCATCGTTATGGAAGCCATGAAGATGGAAAATGAAATTCAGGCGCCAGGGGACGGCAAAGTGAAGTCGATCCTGGTCAAAGAGGGTGATTCTGTGAGCGAAGGCGATATCTTGATCGAGATGGAATAGGGAGTATTTTTAATTATGGATATGATTTTACGGATCATTGAAACTACCGGATTTGCCAATCTGCAGTGGAGCAATATAATCATGATCGTGGTGGGCTGTGTTGCCATTTATCTCGCAATCGTCAAAAATTACGAACCCCTTCTGCTCCTTCCGATCGGCTTTGGCGTCATCGTCGGTAATATTCCCTATATTCAGGGGCTTCCACTCGGCGTTTACGATACCGTCGCCAACGGCGCTCCTCAAAACAGTGTCTTCAGTCTGATCTATTGGGGCGTGACTTCAGGAATATTTCCACCCCTGATCTTTCTCGGAATCGGCGCTCTGACGGATTTTTCATCGCTGATCTCAAACCCCAAATCGGTACTCTTAGGCGCTGCGGCACAGATTGGTATTTTCGTCACCTATCTCGGCGCCCTGATGTTGGGATTCACCAACCAGGAAGCTGCTTCTATCGGCATTATTGGCGGAGCGGACGGACCGACGTCAATATTTCTCTCGTCCCAATTAGCGCCGCATTTACTGGGACCAATCGCCATTGCCGCTTACTCATATATGGCACTTGTGCCCTTAATTCAGCCGCCTATTATGAAATTACTGACTACCGTAAAGGAACGAAAAATCCGCATGAAACCATCCCGAAAAGTAACAAAACGCGAAAAAATCCTATTCCCGATTATTGTCGTTATCGTGGCGGCCCTGATCGCACCCGGTTCCTTACCGCTCGTTGGTATGTTAATGCTCGGCAACCTGTTGAAAGAAAGTGGTGTGACTGACCGGCTGGCCAGAACCGCCGGTAATGCTCTCCTGGATATCTGCACTATTTTATTGTCTTTCGCAGTTGGCGCCAGTACCCAGGCAGTCCGCTATGTAGACGGCGTTAACGTCGGTTTCCTGACGCCGAGATCACTGGGGATATTTTTTCTCGGTTTACTCTCCTTTGGCATCGCGACTTTCGGCGGGTTATTATTCGCCAAATTTATGAACCTATTTCTTAAGGATAAGATCAACCCGCTGATCGGCGCCGCCGGTGTCTCTGCGGTACCGGATTCCGCCCGGGTGGTCCAGCATTTTGCCCGAAAATACGATAAGGATAATCACCTGCTCTTTCACGCCATGGCGCCTAATGTTGCCGGCGTAATCGGTTCAGCAATTGCGGCGGGTGTGTTTATTGCGATCTTCAGGTAAAATCTCAAATTCTATCCCATCGAATTCACCCTGTTAAATCAGGGATTCAAAATGACGTATCCAATGGAAATAAAGATTACTGTATTAACACCTGTCAGGTTTATTAGATCCTTCTCCTCCAGATAAGATTAATTGATTAAACCTGACAGGTGTATTAGCTCCAGGTATTCTCCGAAAGAGTAATAAAGTACACGCTCCACACAAATAGTCCTTGCATATAATACACATGGAGGAGCGAGAATATAAAGATAATCTTCGGAAGGTTTATTTCCATCATATCGTCTCAAAGGTTAACCACCCAATTTATTGGGTGATATAAACAACCACTACCACATATCCCCAGAATTCATTCGGAAAACTCTCCGACTACTCCGTAGATAGGAGTCCCGTTGGGAAATTCGGTGGTTAATGTTTTACCGGTTGAGATTAATTATGAGTTATTGGTTGAATTGGTTTATTGGTTGGGTGAATTGGGGGAAAATTTAATATTTGCAATTATAAACCTTCCGAAGGTTCGATAAAATCAGCAGCTGTGTCAAGACAGACTAATCTTCGGAAGGTTTTTCGCTACTTTACAACTACCTTACAACCACTTTACAACCACCTTACAACCACCTTGGAAAATTGGGTGAATTGGAGTAATGGGATGATTTCTCAGTATTAAGTATCTAGCACACCTATACGAAATGATTTCATGCTTATCAAGTTAAACACCGCCGGTGTTTTGCTTGGATGGAGTACTTTTTATCACCAGACTTCATCTGATGTTATTCATGTTTAATCCCTGCGGGATTATTAGGACTATCAACTGACTACTCCGCAAGGAGTCTCTTCGAGAAAGTCGGGCACTGGCGTGGGTGTATTCTCTCCCACCGAATACTCCGCCGGGAGTCCCTATTGGGAAATTCGGTGGTTAATGTTTTACCGGTTGAGATTAATTATGAGTTATTGGTTGAATTGGTTGAAAATTTGATTCCATTAAAATTCACGGATTATACCTATCAGGTTTATTAAATCCTCCTAACCCAGATAAGATTAATTGATTAAACCTGACGGGTGTATTAGCTCACCGGATATTTTCCTCTCAACCTCATCTTTCCCAACCCCCGTTTGATATTACCACATTTTAAAGGGCTTTTTAAGTTTGTTGGTAAATTGTACAAACTCCCTTTATTTTGTCGTAAAAATAGTTTATCTTAGGTTTGTTTGTAAATACGGTACATTTGAGTTGTTAAGGAAAGTTGTCAATGCAAATAGTTATATTCCGGTTAGCGCACCATTGATAAGCAACCCCACAACCGAAGAAATGATGATATTTCCCGGGATAACAATTTATGATTAACAAATAACAATAATAATCAGGCAGCAATTATGAATATCGTAAATTCCAAACTAATTAAAGAGCTCAATGAGATCAGGATTCTGACCCTTGTCAAAGATGAAGAGGCTATCTCGAGAATCGACCTGGCTAAAAGAACCAAAATATCCAAGGTTGCCATATCGGAAATTGTCAGTCGTTTGATCGAAGCCGGCTATATTATTGAAATCGGTAAAGGGCAATCCACCAGTAAAGGCGGCAAGCGTCCGACCATGTTAAGATTAAATCCAAACAACGGTTTTGTAGTTGGGATTGAAATTCACAGCGTCTATTCAAAAATTGCAATTGCTAATTTGAACTCGAAAATCATTCATGAAGAGATCATTAATTATGAAAACGGGTCGACAATTTTTAACGTACTCCCCAAAATCACCGAATGTATCGATCAAATATTTAGCCGTCGTCCGGTATTTAAAGCTAAATTGATCAGTATCGGGATCGGCGTGCCTGGCTTCATTGATTATGAAAGAGGCGAACTGGCCTTTGCGGTGAGTTTACACGGCTGGGTCCAGCACCCGTTGGCAAAAGTATTCAGTAGAAAATATAAAGTTCCGGTCATTATCGAGAATGATGTTAATGCCCGCACATTCGGTGAGCATTTATTAGGCGCCGGGCAGAATACCAATAATATGGTCTGTATTTGGCTCGGCGAGGGTATTGGCGCCGGAATGATTGTCGAAGGTAGTTTATTGCGCGGTCGCTACGGCAGCGCCGGCGAGGTAGGCTATATCGAATTGGGTCATCATTTGACCGACCCCACGCATTTCAGAAATCTTTTTACAAGTCAGTATACCTTTGGTGATATATTGCGTGAGCAACATTTGATTGATACAATAAAAATGAAAGTGCGGTATAAGTTTCCCGATAAAGATATTCATGATTGGCCCCTTAAGAAAATTCTTGATGATCGAAATGAAATGTTTACAGACGTAATTCAGGAAATTTTAGATGAATACGCCTTACTATTGGCAATATTGTGTTCGGATTTGATAAAATTACTCAATACCAGTATGATCGTATTAAGCGGACCAGTTATTGAAAATAGCGAGTATCTGCTGGAAAAATGTCGGTATATTGTAAAACAGAATATGCATAATATTCCTTTTCAATCCACACCGATTGTTGTGGGTGAACTGAAAGAAGAGGGCTGTATTAAAGGGATAATTGCCATGGCGCTACACGTGCTCTTTGAGCCAAGGCTGAAGAAAAGAAGCTTCAAAACCGAATCGATAAATTCCTTTTAATTATTTAAGAATTGGTTGAATTGTTTAATTTTGCTCCACCACTCCATGTCCTCTATATAACAAATTTGATATTTGATATTTGAAATTGGTGATGAATTAAAAACCTTCCGAAGGTTCGATAAAATCAGCAGCTGTGTCAAAACAGACGAACCGGAAGGTTTTTCGCCAATACTCCACCACTTTACAACTACGATTATCAACCATCATCCACCGGCTGAAGTCCCGGTGCGTCGGGATTTGAAAGTCTCACTCGTTCCCAAATTCAATTTGGGAACGAGTTAACTAAAACCTAACACAAGTCCTGTCAATAATTTTACTCAAGACAATAATCTCTTACAAGGGCACATATTCCGGTCTCATTACACCTGTCAGGTTGTTTTCCATGATTACTGGAATATTTTTCAGAAAAAGACCTTCAGGGTCGGTAATCAAAAAATCGAATACCCCGGCTTGAATTAGTTCGACAATTTTATCCTCTTCACTGGCATTAACCAAAGTAATCACCGGTTTCTCTCCGGCAAAGCCTGTTAAATCGGATGCGGTGTAATCCTCCGCCGGAAGATCGGCAAATATTACATCAAACCGCAGGGATGCCGGGATATTTCTTAATTCTGCAGCGGAATTGATAACAGTCCATTCAAAATTATCTTTATTCTCTCCTAAATATTTTTCACATATTTTTTGATTTTCCGCATTGGTCAACAACAGAAGTAATTTTGTCATCTTTTTTCCCGCATTATGTATCGGCTGAATTTTCCATTATCTCGTCTCCAAACTTTGACCACCCAATTTATTGGGCGGCAAAAACAACCACTACCACATCTTCCGAATTCATTCGGTGAGTGTGCCGACTAAAATCAGGAGCCGGGACAAGATTCCCTGTTCCACCGGCTAAAGCCCCGACGCGTCGGGGTTAACGTTTCGCCTCAATAGTCTGCCCAGGAGCAATACACCTGTCAGGTTTATGGAAATGGTCGCATCCGGAAAAGATAAACCAACCAAACCTGACAGGTGTTCTCTGGCTCAACCTTAACCTTTTCCTTCCCCATTAGGCAAAGCAACATAGAAAGTAGTGCCTTTATCCGGTTTAGATTCCGCCCAGACCCGCCCGCCATGTCGACTAATAATACGCTGAACGTTTGCCAGACCGATTCCGATTCCCTCAAAATCGCTGGAGCTGTGCAGCCGTTGAAAAACACCAAACAATTTATCGTAATATTTCATATCGAAGCCGACGCCGTTATCCTTTACATATATTATCTTCTCATTTTCATCGGATTTTTTAAGACCTATCTCTACTTTCGCCTCTTTTCTCGGTCGGGTATATTTCAGTGCGTTAGACAATAGATTAACAAACACTTGTTTAAGCAAAGTTGGATCGGCCCGGACTGTTCCCAACTGGTCTATCTGCCATGAGACTATTCTGTTTTTGATATCGGGTTTAAACTCGTCCCTGATACTCTCAATCATCGGATTAACTTCTACAGGTATTTTAAATATCTCGTTCCGCCCTATCCGCGAGTATGTCAGTAGCCCTTCAATCAATTTCCCCATATTCTGTGACGCTGTTACAATTTTGTCCATATAAGATTTGCCTTTTTCATCAAGTTTATCGGCTGTATGCGACATTAATAGTTCGGCAAATCCGTCAATATGTCGCAGCGGCGCCCGTAAATCATGGGACACCGAATAGGCAAAGGCTTCCAATTCTTTATTTACATCCTCCAATTCATTTTTAGAGACTTCCAGGTCTTTCCGGGCATCATTAACATCTTCCAGCAAATATGTCAAGGCTTCCTGGGATTTTACAATAGCAGCGGTTTTATCCTCAAGTTCTTTTGTGCGTTCTTTTACCAGTTCTTCTAAGTGGACACGGTGTTTTTGCAGTTCTTCTTCCGCCTGCTTGCGGTCGGTGATATCTCTGACAAATTCAACCACACCGGTTATTTCACCCGAATCCCGGTCTTTCATGGGATAGCTAAAAAGTTCAATGAACTCTACAGGCGAACCGGGAAGACCAGAAACTACATCATGCTCAGTCTGCCCGGATTCCCGACAACGAATTGTCGGGCAGGGATCGCACGGTTTGTCGGAATTATGATAAGCCTGATAGCATAGTTTCCCTTCCAGGGGCAGGTTTTTCGCATACCACCGTTTCATCACCCCGTTAACATGCCGAATGCTCATGTCAGGATTCAGGACGCTGACGCCGTCTTGAATACTCTCAATTAAATTAGTCAGGAATTGTTCATTTTTCTGAAGATCTCTTTTTGTCTGTTTAAGTTCATTGATTTTTTGTTGCAACTCCCGCGTCCGTTCCATCACTAAACCTTCTAACAGTAGATTCGATTTTTTCTTTGCCCTATATCGATAATAAATAATGAAAGCGATTAACAGAATAATCAATATGCCTACTGTAAACTGCCATCTCTCTGTCCGGGCTTTTTCCAACTGAAGTTTATAGGCTTGATTCTCTTTTTCCTTTTTCTCGGTTTCATATTTTATTTGCATTTCGGCAATTTTTTCACCGAGCTCTTCGGAAAAGAGACTTTTCGTTAATTCCGCATAATCTCTCTGATATTTGAGCGCTTTTTGGTATTCTTCTCTTAATTCATGATACAAAGAATAATTATACAAATTGTCACAAATCAGTCCTTTATTATCAAAATATTCAGCTATTTCTAGCGATTCAAGAATATAGGGATAGGCTTTTTCCGGTTGTTTGCTATCCAGATAGTGCTCGGCAATATTAAAAGCGGTATTGGCAATCTCCCACTTATTATCAAGTTCTCGGTCGATTTGCAGTGATTTCAAGCGGCATTCCAAAGCCTTTTCCGGCTGCTTTATCTCGAAATAGATATTTCCGAGATTATTGTATATTTGGAAAATGCCGTTCTTATCATCGATTTCTTCTTTTATCGTCAGAGCTTTGAAATAGTAGTCTAAGGCTTCATCATATTGGGCGGTTTTTGCCTTCACATTCCCGAGCAGGATCAACGACTGGGACAAATCCCGCTTATCACCAAGTTCAACGCGCAGGTCCAAAGACTGCTGAAAATATTCCAGCGCTTTATCAAAATTTTCCAGATAGAAATTAGCCTGCCCGAGATTGACATAAGAATCGGCGATTCCACTTTTATCATCGATCTGTTCCATGATTATCAAAGCCTGCAGGAAGTAATCAATGGATTTCGGGCTATCTCCCAGATTATTATAAGCAACTCCGAGATGATTGAAAGCCGCGGCTTTGGATTTGTACTCATGAAATTTTTCAGACAAATCAACCGCCTGTTCCGCAAACACAATCCTCTCATTGGGCGGCAATTCCCAGTATGCTCCCGCCAATTCATTTAATACAGCTATTTTCTCCTGACCGGACAGGCTTTCCAACCGGCTTTTCAGCGTATCTATCTCAACGGCGTAAGCGAAAAAAATATTCACGCACAAAAGAAAAATTATCGGTATGAAATATGTTCTTTTATTTTCCATACCCTTCCCTTTCAGCAACTAATTTTAAAAATTATCTATATTAAATATCTAACATCAAATAGCAAATATCAAATTTCTACAGAGACATTCTGCTATAATTTCTTTGCACTCCCAAAATCCCTCGATAAAACTGCCGACTAAAGCCGGAAGTTGGGATGTGATTTGTCCTATTCCACCGAATAAATTCGGCGGTTAACGTTTTACATGTTAAAAAAATCATCTTTGCTTTCACAGGTTAACCACTCCTGTCTGTCCCGACCTATTGTTACGCAGGACAGGTTAGTGAATTGGTTGAATTGGCGCATAGGCACATGGTAAACGTTACAATTATACAACCACTTTACAACCATTATCCCCGTTGGGAACAGCCGCTGATTAACGTTTTATTAGTCACTGTCTTTATTACCTTTCTTAATATCCTTCACATTAACATAATCAGGATACCATTTTGCCATACAATCGGGGCACATTCCGTGGGAAAAATTAATATTGGGTAATCGGTCCGAGACATATTCAGCGGGTGAAACCCAGGGTTTATTCTCCTTTTCATCGTCGCGGATCTTGTTACACCCGGCACAAATGGGTATAAAGCCTTTTAAGTCCCCGATCTGCACCGTTGATTCTTGCAGCATTTTAATCATCTTTTTCTGCTTCGTAATGTCACGGATTACCGCAAAGGTTGCCTTATCTTCTTTGTATTCAATGATAGTGACATAGGCTTCAACATCTATTTCGCTTCCATCCTTCTTTTTAAACACTGTTTCATAGCGGTTTGAGACTTTTTGTCCTTTGTTACGTTGTTTTTCACGTTCTTTGAGTTTATTGAGGGCTTTATCTGTATATATTTCTTTATAATTTCTGTAAATAAGGTCGTCTTTATCGTAGCCCAGCATTTTTGCAAAGGCATCATTAACAAAAATAAATTTATCTTTCTGGCTAATTACGATACCATCTCCGGAATTCTCCACCATAAGCCGGTATTTCTCTTCGCTTTCTTTAAGCGCCTCTCCCATCCGCCGGCGCTCTTCCAGGATTTTATTCGTATAATTCACGAGAATTTGAAATTCCTTAAGGACAAATTGTTTATTGTCACTTTGTTGGTATTTTAAAATGCTATTATCCAAAAATACACTGAAATCATCAAATTCACTCCTGATCCTTCTTGACAATTTAATTGTAATAATTATTACCATAGCCAAAATAACCAGAAATAGAATAAACATTTCAATTATTTGAGATTCAAGATTTTTTTTCAATAATGCTTTATTAGCATCCGTAATATCCTTTATATCTTTGAGATATGTGCCTGCACCGATCATCCATTCCCAATCAGGCACACCTTTCATAAACGTTATTTTTGGAGATGGAGTCTTTTCTGTGGGCTTATTCCAAACATAATAAATAAAATCACCATCAGGATTTTCAACCGCTTTCCGTTCTTCTTGAATTACTTTTACACCGTTGGGATCTTCAAAATTCCAAATATTTTTTCCAATTAGTTCCCGCTGAGTGTCATTCATCAATGTTGTACCATCGTAGGTTACAACAAAAATATATCCGTCAGCACCGAACCTGATCCTGGCTATACGGTCAAGGATTTCCTTTTTTAGTTCTTCAACAGAATCGTTTTTTCGAGTTTCTCTCATATAATTGATATAGTCGATAGTTCTCTCAACTTCTCTTTTTATAAGAGCCTTTTGCTGATTAGTGGTCCTTTCTGCGGTTTCTTCAACATTTTGTTTGAATTGACGATACTCCGAATAAAACCAAAGGATGTTAGTTAACAACAAAACAGCAACTGAAATTGATAATAATCCCCAAAAGAACCTTCTCCTAATGCTGTTATTCGATTTTATCATTTATTCCCACCGTTTATTTTAATATTCCCCATTATATCACCTCAAAGTACCCAATTCCATAAAACCAATTTCCAACTGACGAAGGAGAGTTGAATTAGTTTATTAGTTGAATTGGTTGAATTTGCTTCAACACTCCATTGCACTACATAGCAGATTTGAAATTTGATATTTGCAATTTGAAATTGTGGTTGTTTTCCCGACATATCATCCCAGAGGTTAACAACTCCGACACCATCATCTCAAATCCACACCAAATATCGCTTCGATTTTCCCAAAATAGACGGAGTGATAATCTTTTTGGGGATAATTTTTATCTATGGTAGCATCCAGAAAATTCTCAGGATGAAGGACATCATGATAAATTTTCCGGCATTCAATGATCAGTTCCGCTTCGGCAAATCCCGGCGCAGCCACACGGTTTGAAGGAATCGGAGTCAGCTTCACTTCGGCTAATTTATTGCCGTCGCGACCGGATTTTGAACCGAGCAGTTTTAAATCATCGCGGTAGGAGTCACTGAAAGCGGATAGTGTAAACGTAGGATACTTTTCCATAAATTGGTGAGTGTAGCGTGTCGGTCTGACAACCACCTGAACAACGGGCTTTGACCACATCGTACCGATACTGCCCCAACCAACAGTCATACAATTATAGTCGCCCGATTGAAAATCTCCGCTGGTGAGCAACAGCCATTGATGATGCCAGAGACGATGGGGACGAATGATAAAATCTTCAGCGGGTATTTGTTTACGGATCATTTTGGACTCCATTCACATTTGATTAATTATCAACATTTCTAACTAAAATTACAATATAAATATTTTCTCGCTACTGTTATCCTGAGTTTAGCCCTGTCTGACTGCAGGCGAAAAAGGGTGTCAAAAAATAGCGCCTCATATTACACCTGTGAGGTTTAATCAATCAATTTTAATCTAAGGAAGAAAAATCTACTAAACCTGACAGGTGTATTTAATCGGAGGGTTTATTATCATTTCCAATGAACAATTCTTACAATTTTTCCCTTTGTCCTAATCTGAACGGCACGATCAATATCTGTGCGATATAATGTCGTTCCCGCCCGATTATATCGTTCAATCGTAGATAAAGACGGATGATTGAATTTATTTTTAGCGCCAACCGATATGACGGCAATTTCAGGGTCGATAAGATTTATATACGGTAAAGTGGAAGAGGTATTACTCCCATGATGAGGAACTTTTAATACCGTCGATTTCAACAGGTCGTCCCATAAACATAAGTAGCATTCGGATTCTTTCTCAGCGTCACCGGTAAACAAAACACTCACATCATTATAGCAGAGTTTACACACAAGCGAAGCATTATTATAATTCCGCCGATAGCGCTTTAGGAAACGATCTGACGGATGCAGAAAAAGTAATTTTATTTCATCTGAAAGTGAAGCAATATCACCCGCTTCAGGGCAAATTATTGGTATTCTCAACGAATCGGCAAGATGATGTATTTCCCTGTAAAGCCGTGATCGGGCTTTCAGACCACTTTCCCATATTTGACCTACATCCAGATGTCTCAAAATATACGGCGCTCCGCCGATATGATCATTATGGGGATGACTGAAAATCAGCACATCGATCTTCCGGATACCGCGACGCTCCAAATAGGGACAGACAACCAGTTTGCCATAGTCACGCTTATAGTTGCGGTCACCTGCATCGATGAGAAGCGTTTTTTTTGACGGTAATTCAACGACAATAGCGTCGCCCTGACCAACGTCAAGAAATGTAATTGTCACCTGAGATGATCCGGCGATAACCGACCAGATATAGATATTTGCCGCAATCAACAATCCGATTATTATCACTTTTTGCACTCTTTGCCTGTCAAAATTCAGCAATGCCAAAATCAAAACATATAACAGGATTAGAGTCAGCAGTGAAATTTGAGGAACCTGAATATATGCGAACGGTATTTTGGAAATTAATTGAATAATGCCTTGCAAGAGTTTAATTAACAGCGTTTCCACCTCGCCGTAGGCGACATTAAAACCAGACCAGCAAAATCCAAGAATAATCTGTGCAAATCCCAGCCCGCCGATTACACTAACCAGCGGAATTACAAAAATGTTGGACAAAACAGAAATAAGCGGTATGCGATGGAAATAGTAGATTGTAACCGGCAGCGTACCTAATAACGCCGACAGAGAGACTAAAAATAGCTGATAAATATTTCGGCCTATTTTATTAGACACGGAAATCGGGCGCAATTTACCCGGCAGGATTACATCAAAGCGACGATAAATATAAACAATTGAGAACACTGCTATGAAAGAGAGTTGAAAGCCCATATCGAAGAGTTGCAGAGGATCTATAAGGGTTTGTATCAATGCCGCAGCGGCAAGTGAATTATAGACATTGACCTGTTTTTCCCATCCTTTGGCAAACAGGATCATGGACGCCATAATGACTGCCCGCAAAACCGATGGTTTGATATCAACAACAAGAACATAGGCACTCAACGCCAGAATCGTAAGTATCACTTTGGGTTTTAGCGGAAGCCTCAGAAAGCCCAGGATAATCCAAAACACCAGTGTCACATACCCCACATGTAACCCGGAGACGGCGAGCACATGAATAACGCCTGAATCAATAAATGCCTGCTCGGTGTCGTCATTGATCTCACTGCGGACGCCCACCAACAATGCCTTTAAAATAGCGCCCGGTTCTCCTTTTACCGACATGGCAATCAAATCTTGAATCCGGTATTTCACAATGTTCGCTATGCGGCGTAATGAATACACCGACGGCGTTTTTGAAAGGGTTATATCTTTTTCCTTCAAATACCCGATCGCAAAGATGTGATGGTTGGCTAAATATTGCTTATAATCGAATTCACCGGGATTTCGCCTCTCCATAGGTAAGCGCAAGGTCGTGAAAAACCTCAATTCATCACCGTAAAAATACCTGCGCTGACTATCTTTGATTTTTAATAACGCTTTTCCCTGACAGGCTCTCCAGTTCCCCCTCTTGATACGAACATTGCTCACAATTAGTTTTTGATCGCCCGCGCCACTCCCTTCGGCTGTTTCAACCTGCACTGCGATACTATCCGCGGCTTCATCAATAAAGTGTGTAATATGATCGGCGCCGATTACGGTTCGCCGGCTATGATTTACTCCGCCCATTCCAATAATAACAAGCACAATAAATACCGCAGAACAGTTTTTTGGGGAAAATACAAAACTCAGGATGAGAAAAACAGCCAACCCGATTAACCAGAATAAATTATTAATCGGAAAACATCTGTCTAATAGTATGCCCAGAAAATACCAAAGGACTGGAAACGCCAAAGGCATCCGCTTTATAATATTGTCTATCATATAAAAGATAGGCGCCAAATTATCAGAAGATTGAAATTCTCCCGATAAGGCTTAAATAGAACCAGTTAAAGGCGGTGGTCGCAGCCATAATACCCATCACAAAAGGCAGAAAATTGTGTCGCCTTATAAAGTGAATATAGAAAAACACAGCCGATACCACAAAGGTTATGACATTGGTTATGATTAATATCCCGAGTAAGGCAAAAACAGCGGGTTCGTTATGACTGTGCCATAGCTGGTAAAAGATTGTAGAAAACAAGAGGCTTGACGACAGGATAATGTGAAACCAGATAAAATAGTTTAATCGTTTTTCCCTCTTAAATAATTGGATCAGAACGCCGATAAAAAATATTAAAAGAGCGGAGACTACACTGAGCGCAAACCAGGTGAGTATTAGATTGTCAAATGTTTGCGGTGAAATCCAGAACCTGAATTGCCTGAGTATGTTTGGCTCCACAGAGACCATAAACAGACCGAACCCGGCAATGGCAATCGTCAGCAGATAGTCATAAAAAAGGGGTAAAAGATGAAGTTCTTCATTCTTTGAATATTCATCCATGTTTCTATCCGTTCATTTTATAATTGTTGCTT
>JAGHBC010000018.1 GCA_021161185.1 Fidelibacterota bacterium | reverse complement strand
ATCAAAGTGCAAATTGCAAAATAAGGATGTGTGCTGTGAATTCTGAAGGATTATCTGATAGATTTTTAGATTATGCTGCATCGATTATTATTATTGCAAAAATTAGAGACAGAATAATCTGCGATAAATCAGGAGTTCTGAGGTTACGAAATTACCCATTCTAAACAAGAAGGAACCCTTAACCTTAACCTTAACCTTAACCTTTAACTATCCGACCGGCTACCGGGGCATCTTGTTTTTAGGAATATCACGGTGTAATTTAAAAATATGGAAGAGAGAAAACAGACATTGCAAAATTACAGAATCAGGTCCTTTTACCAACTATTTGACCACACATCGGATTTGGGTGTTGAGGTGAGGGGAGAAGACCTGAAATCGCTTTTCAAGAACGCCGCGCTTACTGTGACAGATTTGATGACCGATATAAAAATCGTGGGAAATGTATCTGACAGGATAATAGCAGTCGAGGCGGATAATATTGAATTGTTGCTGAGAGAGTGGCTGGGCGAATTACTGTTCATTTTTCATACATCCGGTTTTCTGGTTTCTGATGTTGATGTTTTAGATATGAGCAATACATATTTTAGAGCCAGGATTTTCGGTGAACAATACCAAAAAAAACATCATGTTTTGCGAAGAGAAATTAAAAGTGTCACCTATCATCAACTTAAAGTAACTGTTGAAGAACATGAAACAACTGCACGAATTATCATGGACATATAATAATGAACAATGAAGAATTGATTCAAAAAAGCGCCTATCTGTGGGAAATACCTCAAGTCGGTTCGATGCGCGTTCCGGGGCGCATTTATGCTTCCGAGACGCTGATGAACAAAATTCGGCAGGACGAAAGCCTGAAACAGGTTGCTAATGTGGCGCAATTGCCGGGAATAATCGACTATTCGCTGGCAATGCCTGATATTCACTGGGGCTATGGCTTTCCCATAGGCGGCGTTGCCGCCACTGACGCTTCTGCCGGAGTGATTTCTCCCGGTGGGGTGGGTTATGACATCAATTGCGGCGTTCGGCTGCTCAGAACCGATTTAAGCGCTGAATTTATCCAGCCAAGGATAAAAAATCTGGTCACCGGCATATTTAATAATATTCCCACCGGGGTCGGTTCTCACGGCGCCATAAGGAAACTAAGTCGTAAAGATGTTCGACAGGTATTACAGAAAGGCGCTCTTTGGGCGATAGAGAATGGGTATGGATGTTCCGAGGAGTTAAAATATATTGAGGATAAGGGTATGTTGGCTGGAGCCGATCCCGATGTTATTTCCGAAAGAGCATATCAGCGGGGCGCGCCACAGTTAGGGACACTTGGTTCCGGGAATCACTTTATAGAAATTTCTGAGATAGTCGATATTTACGAACCGGAAATCGCCTGGCAATTGAATTTGGAAATCGGAAATATCGTTATTTTAATTCACACCGGATCGCGGGGGCTTGGCTATCAGGTTTGTGACGATTTTATCAAAGTGACGTTGCGAGCTACCACAAAATATGGCATATTTATTTCTGATCGACAGCTTTCCTGTGCTCCTTTGAATAGCCCGGAAGGCAAAGATTATCTCGGAGCGATGCGGGCAGCGGCGAATTTCGCCTTTGCCAATCGTCAGGTGATATCCGCTTTGGTGGAAAGGACTATTGAGCGTATTCTGAACATATCGCCCGGTGATCTTGGCATGCGACTCATCTGGGATATTGCTCATAATATTGCCAAAATTGAAACTCATGAAATTGAAGGAAAAACACGTAAAGTTTGCGTACATCGCAAGGGTGCGACTCGTGCCTTCGGACCGGGAAGTCCGGATTTGCCGCAGGAATATCGTGATATCGGTCAACCGGTATTGATCCCCGGCGATATGGGCACGGAATCCTATCTTTGTGTTGGGACACTTAAAGCAATGCATGAGACCTTCGGCAGTTCCTGCCATGGCGCCGGACGAGTAATGTCACGTCATAAAGCCAAAAACCATAGCAAGGGACATAACCTGTTCCGTGAGATGGAAAATGCCGGCGTTTTTGTGATGGCTGAAGGAAAAGCGACAATGGCTGAAGAGATGCCCTATGCCTATAAAAATGTTACTGAAGTAGTCAATACAATGCACCAGGCGGGAATCACTAAGAAAGTTGCTCGCTTTAAACCGCTGGGTGTGGTCAAAGGGTAGAAAACCACAAAGACTCTAAGAATTTATTCCAGTGAGAGAGAAACTGCCCGGTGGCTCAATGAGAACAGTGCTCTTTGTGAATTGCTGCGGACCGATTTAGCGGTTTATGATAACGCATTACATCGCACGGCTGTAATGCTTTGGGAAAAGCATGATAGTATTGAAAAGCAACTCTCTCGAACTGCTAAAGACCTGTTTTCTTTAAAAGAGGATGTGATTCTCTATAATTTGACTAATACCTACCTGCCTGTGCGTAGCACGCAGACAGGTTTTGAGGGCCGCAAAAGGGGAAGTAAGATAGTCAAACCCGGAGACAAATCGAAAGAAAGGCGTAACGGCTGTCCTTTAGTTACATTGGCTCTGGTTATTGACGGTGAAGGGTTTCCCAAGAGAAGCCGTGTATTAGAGGGTAAGGAGAAAATATGAGGATGGTTTTTGGGAGAAGAGCGATAATGAAGAAGTAATGCTCAATGATAAAAAGAGTAAAGTGAAGATAAATCAGATTAATGTGTAGAAAGAAGGAGAAATTGTCACGGATATTACTTTTAAGAGCAATCCTAAAAAAGATTTAATAGAGGGTTCTTTGGGAGATTATGTTTTACGAACTAATCGAACCGATCTGTCAGGCGGGGGCCCGGAACGAGAATAAAACTTGCTCACTTTATATGGCTGAGTAGTTACAAAAAGATATAGAATTACAGATGAAGCTTCCAAAAAGATTGACGTCGAAATAAATCCGTGGACTATCATGATCAACAACTCATCCTTTAGACCCGTTGGGCTTATAAAATGCTAATCAGGAAAGCGATAAATCCGATTGTAAGGTGACGGTAAAAGTTGAGCCCACATCAGGAGTACTTGTAACGGAGACGGATCCGTTATACATCGCTACAATTTTTTTCACGATAGATAATCCCAGCCCGCTGCCAAGAATATTCCGGGTTTTATCGTTCTTTATTCGTACAAATTCTCCAAATAAGCGGTTACACTCTTCCTTCGTCATCCCGATGCCGGTATCCGTTACGCTGAAAGTTACCAGATTCTTATTTTTTTTAATTATAAGATCAACTTTGCCGTTGTCGCGATTATATTTGACTCCGTTAGATAAGAGGTTATTCAGCACAATCTCAATTTCGCCGGAATCGCAATTCATCATTATCGGGTCATGGGCAATGAGATTGACGGTAATTCCCTTTTCGTCGGCGGAAGGTTGAACGGTTTCTATGGCGGTTTTGGCAATTGCGAATACGTTTTGTTCAGACATCTCCCGTTTTTTCTGTCCCGATTCAATCCGGGTTAGATCGAGCAGATCGGCAATCATTTTTCGCATACCCCGGATGCGGACCTGACTGCGTCGGATCATCTGCTCGTAAGATCCAAGATCATCTCCTGCCACGCGATCATGCATTATATTCAGATAGCCCTCAATGGCATTCAGGGGAGATTTTAACTCATGACCAAGTACGGAAATGAATTGGAACCGAACCTGGTGTTTTTCTCGTTCAAGTTTTCGGACTTGTCGGGCAAGAATTAAATTTTGAGCGGCTTTACTAACCGTTTTTTTCAATTCAGCCGGCTCAAAAGGCTTTGCCAGAAAATCAAAGGCGCCCCGTTTAATTGCGGAAACAGCGGTCTCCAGTGACGCATAGGCGGTAATCATTATTATCACCATTTCACTATCTTCGGCGCGGACTTTTTCCAGCACTTCGAGTCCGGACATAGAAGGCAGTTTATAATCCAGCAGTAGAACATCGGGGCGATTGACGCCGATCTTTTCGATTGCTTCTTCTCCGCTTTCAGCCAAATCGACCTCAAAACCGATTTCTTCATCCACATCCGGCAGCTTTAATGTATATTTAGAAAGAACTCTTCTGATTCCCAGCCTCATACCCGGTTCATCATCGACCACCAGTGTTTGCAATTTCTGCATAGTAATTAATCCTTCAAAAGTTTGTGAATTTCACGTAGAAGCTGTTCATGCCGAATCGGTTTGGGGATAAACAAATCGGCTTTGATCCAGGAACGCTCTTCCTCTGTTGAAGCATCGAATTGCATTCCCGTTTCACTGGTAACTGCGGAACAGATAATCACCGGTACACCGGGGTTTGATTTTTTGACATGATAGGCTAATGCAAAACCACCGTCAAAATTTTCCATCATCAGGTCAAGGATGGCTAAATCGGGTTTAACGGTTTGAAGTAGTTCTTCGGCTTCCTTTTGATTTTCGGCTTTGATTACCAGAAAGCCCTCTTTCTGTAGAACAGCTTCGGTTTGAATTAAAAAATCAATATCATCATCAACTAATAAAATCGTTTTTTTGGGTGTTGCTTTTGTCATTCGAGTCCTCTTTAATTATTTTACGCTACACAGCTTTATGTTTAGGTTTACGTTTCCGGGGCAATGTTATTCTAAAATTTGTGCCCGTGGCCCCCTTTGTAGGGTCGGCGTTGGATTCAACCTTAATGTCGCCATTATGCATTTTAACGATCCCGTATATGATCGATAATCCCAGACCGGTCCCATGCCCGATTTTTTTGGTAGTAAAAAACGGTTCAAATACTTTCGACAAATGCTCTTTAGGAATTCCCGTGCCGGTATCTTTCACTGATATTTTAACATTACTTTTATCGCCCTCGGCAAGTATGGTAATCGTACCCCCGTCGGGCATAGCCGTGATACTATTATTTACAAGATTTGTGATAACCTGAATAATCTGATCCCGATCAATTTCAGCGTTGGGATTTTCCAGCCGATTGTCAATTTTGATAGCAATATTCCCGGGTACCTGAACTGTCCGGATGAAATTATTAAGCATATCAGCGATATTGACGTTTTTATGTTCCACTTTGGTCTGACGGGCAAAATTCAACAGCCCCGAAACAATATTTTTACAACGGTCAGCCTGTTCAACGATCATTTGCAAATCTTCTGACATTTCGGAATCCGGTTCGGCATCCTCAGCCAGTAAATGAGCATACATTACAACGACTCCGAGCGGGTTATTCACCTCGTGAGCAATGCCTGCCGCCAACTGTCCCATACTGGCAAGCTTCTCAGACTGAATCAGGGCAGCCTTGGTATCGTCCAACTGTTCATAGGACAAATGCAGTTCTTTAATGGTTTTATGTAATTTTTCAATGGTGTACGGCAGGCACATTTCCGATTCAGCCAGCCCCTTTAAAATCGCAATAGCATGTTCTCGGCAGGTCTCATATCCACAGGCTCCGCAATTCAGTTCATCGCTTTTGCCAAACTTACCAATTTTTGCCATAATTTTAGCAATATTAGCCTCCTCGGGGTCCGGAATCCGTTGATCGAAAACAGTAAACGTTCTTGACAAATCCAGATTTCTAAACTTGCCCATATACTTACGCCATTCCCCGGCATTTCTGATCTCCTGGGCTTTGCGCACGGCATTACCGACACGAGTGCGACGTTTATACAATGGTTCTTTGGAAGTCATTCCGGCTCCCATGATGCATCCGTCGCAACAAAGTACATCCAAAAGACGGGCGTTTAAATCACCGTAACCGAATTCGGTTATCGCCTCGATAAAATTGGCTTTGCCGTTTGCCGAAACGACATCATTCGACAATAAATCTTCATTTATTTCAGCGGCTTGCAAGAGACCCCGGCGAATCGGAAACAAACTCCCGCGGCTGGCATAGGGTGGATCAAAATCACTTTTTTTAATATCAATTCCTTTAAGAACATTATCGTCAAACATGTGATGCAGCTCGCCAAAGGTCAGAACTTCATCGATCTCGCCAGACATTTCATCGCTGTAGGCTTCGCCCATTTTGGCAATACAGGGCCCGATAAAGACCACTTTCAAATCCGGACCGTGGATTTGACGTAATGCCCTGGCTGTGGCGATCATAGGAGATACAACCGGCGCCAGTTTATCAACTATTTGTGGATGATACCGTTTAATATAACCGAATACCGCCGGGCAGGCTGTTGAAATATATCTCTGGTCGGTTTCAGTCAGGAGTCGCTTCATTTCACGCGCCACCAGATCTGCGCCAAAGCCAACTTCATTTACATAATCAAATCCCAAAGCCCGAATCTTGCCGACAAACTCCAAATGATCCATATCTATAAAATCTGCCGGATAACTAGGGGCAATAATAGCCGCTACTTTACTTCCTGACGCCAAAATATCATAGACTTCAGCGATTGAGCTAAGCACTTTCTTTGCGTTTTGACTACAGACCTTTACGCAGTTTCCGCATCCAATACAACGTTCCGGAATGACTTCCGCCTGACCGTCGGCTATTCGAATCGCTTTAGCCGGACATTCTCTGACACAGGTATAGCAAACCCGGCATTTGTCTTTCTGGGTAATAACTAAGGGGTGACTCTTATCTCTGGTCATAAAAATCCTTATTTAAGCACATCTCTTTTCTGATATTTGGTATGTAGGAGATGATGACTTTTTTTACCGAGTGGTTTACCAAGAAATTCATCATATAGCCTCTTAATATATTTGTTGGAATGTGAAGTGCGAACAGGCGCAGACTGATCGATATCATACAAAGATTTCATGCGCGCTTTGATAGCAGCTTTGTTAATTGCCAGAGGTTGACCGCCACCGGCAATACAGCCGCCCGGACAAGCCATCACTTCAATAAAGTGGATATCGTTACGCCCGTTGCGAATCTGATCCAGCAGCTTTCGGGCATTGCCCAGACCGCTTACAGCCGCTAAACCCAATTCCATACCATTTATGATTACTTTCGTTTCCTTTATTCCATCGAGTCCGCGTAAATCTTTGATAGTATACTCTTCCATCTCTTTGCCGGTAATCATATAATGAGCCGTTCTGACGGCAGCTTCCATGACGCCGCCGGTTACGCCGAACAATTTACCCGCCGAGCTTCGTTCTCCAAAAGGAGAATCGTTGCCTTCCGGTTCCATATTTCTGATATCCAGTCCGCGCAATTTAATTATTCTGGCTAATTCGCGGGTCGTCAAGACGGCGTCTATATCGGCGATGCCATTATGAATTAGCTCCGGTCTGTCCGCTTCGAATTTCTTGGCGGTACAGGGCATTATCGCGACGCTATAAATATTCTTTGGATCAATGCCTTCCCGCTCGGCATAATAACTTTTAATCAAGGCGCCCATCATCTGCTGAGGACTCTTACAGCTGGAAATATTGTCGATAAATTCCGGGTAAAATGTTTCAACAAATTTGATCCAACCGGGCGAACAGCTGGTCATTAAGGGCATCTTACCGCCGTTATTTAATCTTTCGACCAGTTCGGAAGCCTCTTCCATAATCGTTAAATCGGCAGAAAAAGAGGTGTCGAAGACCCGAGCAAAACCGATGCGGCGCATCGCCGCCGTCATAATTCCAAGGACATCGTTTCCGGGCTTTATTCCGAATTCCTCACCAAGGGTCACCGAGACACTGGGAGCATGTTGAACAACTACAAATTTTTCCCGATTGTCGATAGCATCAAGCACCTCTTTAATACTGCTCCGTTCGCGCAATGCCCCGGTAGGGCATACAACAATACATTGTCCGCAATTGATACAGCTTGAGATATTCATACCTTCATTAAAAGCAGGACCAACATACATTCCACTGCCTCTCCCGATAAAATCAATGGCGCTGACTCCCTGAATTTCCTCGCATACCCGGACACATTTACCACACAGAATACATTTAGCCTGATCGCGAACGATTGACGGGCTGGATGTATCGACCTTATAGTCGTTTTTCGCACCGGTGTACCGCCTTTCCCGTACACCTAACTCTTCTGCCAGATCCTGTAAATCACAATCCCCGTTCCGGACGCAGTATAAACAATCATCAGGGTGATTTGCGAGGAGCAACTCAATAATTGTCTTTCGGGCGCGAATTGCCCGGGGGGTATGGGTGTGAATCTTCATTCCATCAGCTACCTGAAAAGCACAACTCGGTACTAATCCGTCATAACCTTCAATTTCAACGACACAAAGACGACAGGCACCCGTAGGAAAAAGATCCGGAAGATGACAAAGTGTCGGAACCCTGATCCCTTCCCGTTTTAATACCGTCAAAACGGATTCGCCTGAATTAGCCTGAATTTTTCTATTATTGACTTCTATCGTGATCACACTAACCTCAACTACTTTTTCGTTACAGCATTAAATCGACATACTTCAAAACATTGCCCGCAACCGATACATTTATCGGGAATAATATAATGGGGTGTTTTCAGCTTACCCATAATCGCGTCTGACGGGCAATTCTTAGCACATAGTGTACAACCGATGCATTTTTCTGCATCAATTTCGTAGGTTAAAAGCTCGGTGCACACTCCCGCCGGACATTTTCTCTCGAAGATATGTGTTTCATATTCTTCCCGAAACCAGCGTAAAGTACTTAACACCGGGTTCGGAGCGGTTTTTCCAAGACCACACAGACTCGTGTCCTTAATGACTTCGGCTAAGCGGTTCAGATACATGATTCCCTTAAATCTCTCAAGGGCTTCAGTACCGGATTCATTGCGGCGTCCTCGTGTGATCCGTTTCATAATTTCCAGCATTCGGCGGGTTCCCTCACGGCAGGGAATACATTTACCGCAGCTCTCTCTCTGAATGAAATCCATGAAAAACTTGGCTACATCCACCATGCAGGTGTCCTCGTCCATTACAACCAATCCACCGGAACCCATTATGGCTCCTACCATCTGCAAAGATTCATAATCGATCTCAATATCGAGATGTTGTTGGGGGATACAACCGCCCGAAGGACCGCCGATTTGCACGGCTTTATACTTTTTACCGTTGGGAATTCCGCCACCTATGTTTTCAATAATTGCCCTCAGAGTTGTTCCCATGGCAACTTCGACTAATCCGGTACGGCTAATCTTACCAGAAAGCGCAAATACCTTTGTACCTTTACTTTTTTCCGTACCGATTGATCTAAACCATTCGGAACCGTTATATACAATGTTGGGGACATTCGCAAGAGTTTCAACATTATTTATAACAGTCGGTTTGTTGAATAGTCCCGAATCCGTTGGAAAAGGCGGACGAGGGCGTGGCATTCCCCGCTTTCCTTCGATGCTATGTATAAGCGCCGTTTCTTCGCCACAGACAAACGCTCCCGCACCCATCTTTATGATTATTTGGAGGTCAAAGCCACTATCGAGAATATTTTTACCAAGGAGACCATATTCGGTCGATTTCTTAATTGCCGCTTTGAGTCGTTTAATTGCCAGGGGATATTCTGCTCTTATATAGACATACGCTTTATTGGCGCCAATCGCGTAAGCCGCTATGGCAAGCCCCTCCACCAACCGGAAAGGATCGCCTTCGATAACGGCACGATCCATAAAAGCGCCGGGATCGCCTTCATCGGCATTACAGATGAAATATTTCTGATCGGCTTCAGTGTTTAATGCAAATTTCCATTTCATTCCTGTTAAAAATCCGCCGCCGCCGCGACCGCGCAGCCCGCTTTCCACCAGTATATTACAAACTTCCTCACGAGTGTATGAACTGACAACCTTCGATAACGCCCGAAAACCACCATGAGCGATATATTCATCAATATTCACCGGATCGATTACCCCGCAATTAGCCAAAACCCAGCGGGTCTGAGGCGCAAAGAAGGGGTGTTCATCAATAAAGACAACATTTTCCCATGATTCAAGGCATTCAGCCCGGTGTTGACCGATGACATTATCCGGCGGTATTGTATTTGAGAAAATCGAATCTAAAATCGAATCGAGATTTTCAACTGTCACCTTGCGAAAAGCTACCCTTGTTTTACCGGGAAACTGAACCTCGACTATGGGCTCATCAACACATAAACCGATACAGCCAACCTCAACAACATCAGCCTCAATCTGCTTTTCT
Organism: Fidelibacterota bacterium; assembly: GCA_021161185.1. Lineage (GTDB taxonomy): Bacteria > Fidelibacterota > UBA2242 > UBA2242 > UBA2242 > DPVY01. The sequence continues at coordinate 1,959 of JAGHBC010000018.1, read as the reverse complement.
TTGAGATATTCATAAATCCGGTTCAGTGTTTTGCCTGCGCCGGCTCCCAATCCGCAAGTGCCGGTCCCAATAAATATAACCGGTTTTTCTACAACTTCACGTCGCAGTTTTTTAAGCCATTTTTCCGGTTTACCATTTTTCTGAGGCACAACTTTAAGAAGATTAAACAATTCAATTATTGAGCTATCGTTACCGGAAAATGGACTCATTTTAGGATTTGCCATGTTCAGTTCCTTTTTTTCGAAATGTATTGAGTATACCTTTGATTTTTTCGGGTTCTACACCGGCAAAGAATTCACCGTTAATGGAAATAACCGGAGCCAACCCGCAGGCGCCGATACAGGCAACAACTTCAAGGCTAAACATTCCATCCCGGGTTGTTTCATTGGGTTCAATCTTCAGTTCACGTTTGATGGCATCCAGTACTCGGGCAGAACCCTTGACATGACAGGCGGTACCTCGACAGACCTGAATGTGATAAGTCCCTATCGGTTTAAAACGAAACTGATTGTAAAAGGTAGCAACCCCGTAAATTTTACTCGCGGGCAGATTCAGATACTCACCAATAGTGACAATGACATCTCTCGACAGATAACCCTGTTCTTCCTGAACCTCTTGTAAGATTGGAATCAGGGAATCCCTGTGAGCGTTGGGGTAGTTTTCCAATATTCTTTTAACGGCATCACTCATGTGCAACTCCCTTCTGTTGTTATTTTTCGGGCAAAATAGGCTACTTTTTCGACTGCTAAGATCATATCGCGATTTTCAACATATATATCAGGCGGTAAAGTCAATTTGACCGGCGCATAGTTCAATATACCTTTTATCCCGGCTTGTACCAATAAATCCGCCACGCCCTGCGCCCCGGAAGCCGGAACGGCTATAATGGCGACATTAATATTTTCCTTTGGGATAACTTCCAAAATCTTTTCGGTAGAGTAACAACGACAACCGTGCATGACCCGATCAATTTTATCAGGATCCCTGTCAAAAACAGCGGCAATCATAAGTTTGGGTCTTCTACCCTGAAAGTAATCAATAATTGAACGACCAAGATGTCCCAGTCCGACAAGCGCCACTTTCTGGAGATTGTTTGCATCCAAAAATTCACTGATACTGTTGATTAACTTTTTTAAATCATATCCATGCACCGGCGACCCGGAATAGCCGATGGACATTATATCACGACGCACCTGCTCCGGTGTACAGTCCGCCAGGCTCGCCAATTGTTTAGAATAAATATTTGTTTTTCCACCATTTTTTAAGGAAATCAAAATACGCCTGTACAGGAGTAACCGCTCAATATTTTTTTCTGAAGTTTTCATCTGCTTCTAATCATTTGTGAAATAAATAACACTGTGAATATATTCACAATATATTTGTAAGGCAAGAGATATTTTTATCTGGGCTGGAATTTTTTGCGATAAGTTGAACGAAATCCCTAGCCAATAGGCAATATTCGCCTGTCGGTTCTGGTACGTTCAAGCCGGATATTGGGAACGAGTTTAAATGAATTCGAAGAAATTGGTAGCAGTTGTTTATCCCACCCAATGAATTGCCCCCTGCTTGCCGATGCAGTCAGGCAGGGAATATCACAGAGATATAAAATGATCAAGTTGCGATATTTATCCCAGGGGATTTTGCGTTTAGTATATTTTGACGGTTTCGTAAAAAGTCTGGGGAGTGTCATTCTGAGTGATAACGAAGAATCTCTAATGCCTTTACGAACAATGTTATCCCAAGTTCGACACTTGACATTTCACAAGTAAATAAATAACAGAATGTTACAAATTACAGGCATTGTTTTTTCGACACTACATTTTTCTTGATTTTAGTTATAACTCTTTTTAGCGGTTTCATTCTAATCTTGAGCTTTCGATATATCTCCCTCTGTTTAATTGTCGGGATGGTACTTGTTCTAATATGTATAGTCTCTTTGTTTTCAGTGTTAAAGCTAGT
>JAGHBC010000119.1 GCA_021161185.1 Fidelibacterota bacterium | reverse complement strand
CCATCCACTTTGATATTTGAAATTTGAAATCAGAACTCCCGGTTTATCACAGATTATGACATTTTATTTTACGAATTCATTGAAGTAAATCACTGTTTTTTCAATATCAGGTCAGGAGTTCTGAAAATACTTGGATATTCCGTGTTGGATATTGGGTGTTCAGATTATTTATATGTAGTATATCGACCCACTAAAAAATGGAAGGAACCAAAAAATCCTTTCCCACCCGAAGGCAGGAAAGGATTTTCGTCAAATAAAGGTATTGAGATTATTTTTTAAGATTTTTAATAAACTCCGCTCCCCGGAGTATAGCTTTCTGATTCATCTCCACCAGGTTTTTCCGTTTCAGGACGTCACCCAGGGAACCCAAAACAACTTCCTGAGACATCAGGTCTTTGTACTCAATCAGAGCGCCGACGATGATCATATTGGCGGCTTTGGTGTTGCCCAGTTCATCCGCCAGCTTTGTCGCCGGAATCGCAATTACTTCAACGTCATCACGTACCGGTTTGCGGTCAATCAGGGAATCGTCATAGATAATCAACCCGCCCGATATGACGTCATGCTCAAACTTGTCCAGCGACGGACGGTTCATGGCGATCAGGATAGTAGGATTGGCTACCAGCGGCGAGCCGATTTTCTTCTGGGAAATCTTGACGCTGCAATTAGCGGTGCCGCCGCGCATTTCGGGACCGTAGGAAGGCAGCCAGCTGACCTGATAATCATGGCGCATGCCCATCTCAGACAGCACGGTGCCGAGACTCAGCACACCCTGTCCACCGAAACCGGCAACCTTGATCTCTTCATTAATCGTCTTTTCCCGGTAAGGCGCAATTTTTTCGGAATCAACTTTTGTGGTTTCCAGATTCAGCGCATCATGCAGATCAGAATTTTTCACTACCGGGCGAGATAAATCTTTTCGTTCAAATTCCTCCGAAACATCTTTTTTAACTCCCAGAGGAAAGTAATCTGCCAAAACTTCTTTGACCCACTGTTTGGAACGGCTGGGTGTCATTTTCAAATTTGAGGGACAGGCTGAAAGAACTTCGATGAAAGAAAATGCATTCTTTTCAATCTGAAGTTTCAGGGCTTTGCGGACGGTCTGCCTGGCATGCATCGTGGATTTGGTATCGCCGATCATGACGCGCTCGACGAATACGGGCGCTTTCAGCGTCGCAATAATTTCGCTCATGCGAATTGGGAATCCTTCATTATTTACTGATCTTCCACGGGGAGATGTCATCGTTTTCTGACCAACTAACGTCGTCGGCGCCATCTGTCCGCCGGTCATGCCGTAGATAGCATTATTGACGAAGAATACCGTTATGCCCTCGCCGCGGTTCGCTGCATGTATGATTTCCGCTGTTCCAATAGCAGCCAGATCACCATCACCCTGGTAGCTGATTACCACACTGTCCGGATGGGCGCGTTTAATTCCGGTTGCAGCCGCCGGAGCTCTCCCATGAGCTACCTGAACATTGCCGGTATGAAAGTAGTAGTATGCAAAAACGCTACAGCCTACCGGGCTGATAAAAATTGTCTTGTCACGAACACCAAAATCATCGAGTGCTTCGGCAATAAGCTTGTGAAGGACGCCATGACCGCAGCCGGGGCAATAGGTTGTTGTGAGCTTATCGGCGCCCGGGCGGCGTTCGTAAACATCGTAGAAACTGTCAGACTTTTTTAATATAGTATTCATGATAACCTCATCAGTTTCATTACTTCGTCATGAATTTCCTTTAGGGACGGCACATTTCCCCCCATGCGGTTGTACAGGTAAACGGGAATTTTCCCTTCGATGTTCAGCCGGATATCATCAACTAATTGACCGTTGCTCATTTCCACAGTCAGAAAGAATTTGGCGGATTCGGCTAATTTTGTCACGCTTTTTTTTGGAAAAGGAAATAATGTTATCGGTCTCAACATTCCGGCTTTGACACCTTCCTCACGAAGTTCATCAACAACCGATTGCAGAATCCGTGAAACAATGCCGTATCCAATCAGAATAATTTCAGCATCGTCGGTACGGTATTCCTCTGCACGCTGTTCCCGTTCCTCTATAATCGCATATTTCTGCTGCAATTTCTGATTGTGACGTTCCAGATCGTCGGGATCGAGTTCGATTGAAGTGATCAGATTATCGGATGTTTCGTCAGTTCCTTTGACTGCCCAGGATTTCTCGGGGATTTTTTCCACCGGTTCGGGGAATTCCACAGGTTCCATCATCTGTCCGATAAAACCGTCGGTTAATATATAAACAGGATTGCGGTATTTATCAGCCAGATCGAATGCCAGCATACCGAAATCACACATTTCCTGCACGGAATTCGGAGCCAGGACAATACACTTATAATTGCCATGTCCGCCGCCCTTGACAACCTGATTGTAATCACTCTGCTCGGGGGCGATATTACCCAATCCGGGGCCGCCGCGAACAATATCCGCAATCACGCAGGGAAGTTCCGAACCGGCACAATAGGATATACCTTCCTGTTTCAGGCTAATGCCGGGACCGGATGAAGCGGTCATGACACGTTCGCCGGCTGATGCGGCGCCGTAAACCATATTGATTGCCGCCACTTCACTCTCCGCTTGAACAAACGTTCCGCCGGTCAGCGGCATATACATCGCGGCAGCATGAGCAATCTCACTCGCCGGGGTGATCGGATAGCCGTAATATGCCCGACATCCGGCCAGAATTGCGCCTTTTACCACGGCTTCATTACCTTTTAAAAATTGTTTCGCCATTATTACCTCGCTCTCTACCTAACGGTAATTTCTTTTTCTTGGATTGGTTTCATGCAATTGGTGCAGATCAGAATATGGGGTTCGGCTTCGGTGCTATACACTTTATGTTTACCACCGCAATGAGGACAATCTGCCGTTTCGGTCATCTGATCCCACCGTTTAAAAACCGTGATCGCGCCCGGTTCCGGGCAGGCATAAAAACAGATACCGCAGCCGGTGCATCCATCTCCTTTGTATGCGGACGTATGATACCCGTGCGTATTAAACTTGTCCGACAAAATCAATACATCGGCAGGGCAGGCTTCGATACACAATTCGCACCCCTTGCACTCTTCGGTGCCGATGACCACATGTCCTCTGCTTTTTGATACTGTCATAGTTCACTCCGTTTATTTTAACTTGTTTATGCTCTGATTTCTTTAAAGACAGTTTCAAATCCCTTTAAAGAATCTTTAATAACCTCTTCATCGACACAAAAAGCAATCCGGAAATAGCCCGGTCGATGAAAACCACTGCCCGGCGTCGTCAAAATCATTTTTTCCTGTAAAGCTTTAACAAAGGCGACGTCGTCGGGTATTGGGCTGCGGGGAAACATATAAAATGTTCCTTCCGGTTTAATAACGTCGTAACCAATATCCACTAAAGCGCTATAGAGAAGGTCACGGCGTTGTTGATAAACAGCGACGTCGACTCCGGCGTCGAGAACATGTTTTACCACGCGTTGCATCAGCGCATTTGCATTGATGAATCCCAGAATCCGGTTACAAAAGGTCGCCGCATTGATTATATCTTTACCATCTTCAATCAGAGGGCTGACCGCCAGAAAGCCGATCCGCTCTCCCGCCAGGGATAAATCTTTCGAGAACGAGGTCGCTAAAATCGTATTCCGGTAATATTTCAGCGGTGAATGGTAAACGCTTTTATCGTAAATAATCTTTTTGTAGGGCTCGTCCGCCAATAGGTAAATAGGCTGACCATATCGTCTGCTCTTTTCCTGTAACAAACTGCCTATTTGCTTTGATAACCGTTCCGAATATACCCGCCCGGAAGGATTATTGGGAGAATTTATAACAACCACTTTGGTTTTTTTGCCGATCTTTTTGTCCAGGTCGGCGATATCGGGCAGGAGTTCGCCGTTCGTATCGGATACAATTTTTGTACCGCTATGATTTTCAATATAAAAATTATATTCGGCAAAATAGGGCGCAATCACAACAACCTCGTCACCGGGGTCCAGCACCGATTTCAGAAAAACATTTATTGCTCCGGCAGCTCCGCAGGTCATCACAATCTTTTCTTCGGTAAATGGAAGTCCGCTATCCCGGGATAACATATCGGCGACCGCCAGCCGGGTTTCGACATACCCGGCATTAGGCATATAGCCATGAGCAAACGCCCCTGACCGACTAGCTTCTTTCAGCAGGACTTTATTGAGTTCCGGCGGCGCCGGCAGGTCCGGATTTCCGAGAGAAAAATCATAAACATTTTCGGCGCCGTACTGCCTTTTCAGAACGATACCAGTCTCAAACATTTTACGGATCCAGGAGGATCGCGAAATGCTCTCTTCTATCTTTTTTGAAATCGGCATTTAATCTCCTAATGTACCGTTAAATTGTTTTTAGCGGGTTCTCAATATTTAGCGGCTCAAATCCAAAGTTGAGAAAATATTAAGCCTTAGCGCCGTCACTTAATATCGTTTCAATAATCTTTTTCCAATCAGGCAATTAGTATGGTACAAACTTCATACCAATCAGGGGTATAATTTTAGATTTCGTATTATTGATGGTAATAGCCCGGAGTGCAGAGAATTAGAGAATTATTTAAACAGTTATTTAGCATATTTTAATACTCAACTCCTTTAATTGACGGTTACTTACGGTAGTCGGACTGCCATCCATGAGCGAAGATGCGCTGGTGGTTTTGGGGAAAGCAATTACCTCCCGGATATTATCTACTTCCGCCAAAATGGATACAAGTCGGTCAAAACCCAGGGCGATACCGCCGTGAGGCGGCGCTCCGAATGCCAGTGCATCAAGGAGAAAGCCAAACTTATTTTCAGCTTCGGCTTTATCGATTCCGAGAAGGTCAAACATCTCCGATTGCATCTCCGGCGTGTGGTTACGAATGCTTCCGCCGCCGATTTCCTGTCCGTTGATCACGATATCATACGCCCGGGCATGAACCTTTTCCGGTTGGGTTTTCATAAGATCGCGTTCTTCGGGAATAGCGGAAGTAAAGGGGTGATGCATGGCGACAAACCGCTGGTCATCAGCGTTCCACTCTACCAATGGAAACCGGGTAACCCATAGCGGTTTGTAAATATTGGCGGGAATCAAATCGAGTTGTTTGGCTACCGCGAGACGTAAATTGCCAAGCGCCGGATAGCTTATGTTTTTCTCGTCGGCAACGAACAGCAGAATGTCACCGGCATGAGCATCAAAAATACCGATCAGGTCTTTTTCAATACTGGTCAGGAATTTTGCAATACCGCTCTCAAGACCGTTTTCGGTGACTTTGGCGAAAGCAAGTCCCTTGGCACCCCAGTCTCGTACTTTCGCTGTCAATTCATCAATGATTTTGCGGGAGAACCGGGCGCCGCCGGGAACACAAATTCCCGCCACGGTTCCATTAGATTCAATCACGTTTTGAAACACTTTAAATTCGGTCCGGGCGGCAAGCGAATTGAGTGTTTGAATCGGTATTCCGAAGCGCAAGTCCGGTTTGTCGGAACCGTATTTTAGCAGAGACTCCTCGTAGGACATGCGCGGGAAAGCGCTATCGAGATCAACGTCAATCATCTCTTTAAAAACCTGTTTCAACATGGATTCGGTATGAGCCATGATGTCATCTTCTTCCACAAAACTCATTTCCATGTCGATCTGGGTGAATTCCGGCTGCCGGTCGGCGCGCAGGTCTTCATCGCGGAAACATTTGACGATCTGGAAATAGCGGTCAAAACCGGAGATCATCAGCAGTTGTTTGTAAGTCTGAGGCGACTGCGGCAGGGCATAAAATTTCCCCTTATGAATGCGGCTGGGAACCAGGTAATCCCGGGCTCCCTCTGGTGTACTTTTCATGAGGAAAGGTGTTTCAATTTCGAAAAAGTCATTACCGGTAAAATATTTTCTGACACTTTGAGCGGCTTGATGACGAAGCGCAATGTTGTGCTGGAGTTCTTTTGTGCGCAGCTCCAAATAACGGTATTTCAAGCGGAGATCTTCCAATCCGGTTGAGCGATCCGTGACTAAAAAGGGTAGTGTTTTAGATGAGTTGAAAATTTCGATTGCCTGGGCAAGCACTTCAATCCCGCCGGTGGGCAGGTCACGATTGGCTGCATCGCCGGGTCTCGCCCGCACAACCCCTTTTACGCCGATAACATCTTCCGCACCGAGTTTATGCGCTTCGGCGAATAATTCCTGGTTATATTCCGGGTCAAACACGACCTGGGTTATTCCATAGCGGTCGCGCAAATCAACGAAAATAAGTCCGCCAAGGTCTCTGCGTCGGTTGACCCATCCGTTAAGGACTATCGCTTTACCGGTTTGTTCTTTTCTTAATTCGCCGCAAGTCACTGTTCTTTTTAGCATTTTTTAGTACCTTTATCTCAATTGCAATTCTATTCAACTTCTATTCAAAGATTCCGGTCAAAATTAACTACATATTTTTATTATCAAAACAATGAATTACACCTTTTGAATCTGTTTTTCTACTAATTTGCCTTGTTTTTCTGCAATAAGGTAAAAAAGTACCTTGAATTCATTGATAGTTATGATAAATTATTTTCGCTTATTGTTAATATCGCATTTTATCTTTTTCTGCATGTTTTTTATTAAATAATTGTGGCTACAATGCATTTTTTAAATTAGCGCTATTATTAATGACCTTATTTTATAAGGGGGTAGTTTATGAATTTATATGAAATTTTACATGAAGAATGTATTAAAGTTAATTTTAAACCTTCCGATAAGATTTCAGTTTTAAAAGAAATTGCGAAATTGTCTAAAAGAAATCCTGTACTTGATAATAAGAGTGAAGATGAAATTTTACAAGGATTAATGGATCGAGAGCAATTAGGTTCGACCGGATTTGGTAATTATATTGCTATTCCTCATTGTGCGTTAGATGGAATATCTGATTTTGTAACAGGTATAATTACCGTTCCGGATGGGGTGGATTTTGAATCACTAGACGGCAAGAAAACGAAGCTGTTTGTCTATATTATTGTTCCAAAAGTCAGGAGAAACGAACATATACGGTTGTTGTCTAAAGTTTCCAGTGTTCTAAACAATTTGGAAAAGGTGAATGAAATCTTATCAGGTAAAAGTCCTTCAGTTGTTCGTGAGAGTTTTTTACGCCATACAGTTATCGAAGAAGAAATTAGAGAAACAAAGGAGTATAGTCTGTTTTATGTGATTATTCAGATTGAGGATAAATTTAACGACGTACTTGAGATATTTGCCGGGACAGATGACTGTTCCGTCACGGTTATTGAAGCCAATGATGCAAGTAAATATCTTTATTCGCTACCTCTTTTTTCAAGTTTTTGGAGCAATAAAGATAAAGGGTTCAATAGAGTAATAATTGCCGGAGTGAAAAAATCTCTTTCAAATGAAGTGTTGAGAAAAATCAATATGGTCATTGAAGACCTGGAGGAGAAATCAGGCATTATGGTTTTAGTACATGATGTTTTTTATTTTAACGGATCACTAAATATTTAAACCGAGGTCTGAATTGGAGAGGTTAATAGACTATTTGGATGGATTGGAAATGCCGATACTCTTATTAATTGGGCTTACGGTTATATTCGGATTTTACTTCGGTAGAAATATAAAATACCTAAAATTACCCTCAATAATAGGATATATGGTTTTGGGAGTAATTTTAGGGCCGTCCTTTTTAAATCTTTTCAATGATGGAATCCAGGATCAACTTGCTTTCATTCCTGATATTGCTTTGGGATTTGTTGCCTTGAGCATTGGTATGGAATTAAAACTATCCACTTTAAGGAAATTAGGAAAAAGTATTATTTATATCATATTATTTGAATCTTTCGGTGCTTTCCTTCTGGTTTTCATCGGTATTTTTTTAGTGACGCACGATATTCTGCTTTCCATCGTTTTTGCCGCAATCGCTCCGGCGAGTGCTCCTGCAGGAACGGTTGCAGTTATCAGAGAATACAAAGCAAAAGGGAATTTAACAAAAGCGCTTTATGCAGTTGTTGGGTTTGATGACGGATTAGGAATAATTATTTTCGGATTTGCTCTTGCAATTTCCAAAGATATTTTACTACATCAAACAGGAGAAGCTTCACATAATATTTGGCTGACTTTGTTCTATCCATTTAAAGAGATTATTCTGAGTTTTTTATTAGGTGGAATCATTGCCACCATTTTTTCTCTTTTAGCAAGGAAATTGAAAAATGCTGGAGATGTTTTTATCTTGATTTTTGGGTTTGTACTCGGAACCATCGGTCTCTGCCGGAGTTTACATCTATCTTTAATTCTTACGAATATGATAATCGGAATGGTGATTATTAATACACAGCAAACATCACTTACATCCAAAATTGAGGAACGATTATCATTTATATTACCGTTATTATTTATACTTTTTTTCACTCTTGCCGGAGCAAACCTGCATATCGGAGCATTACCTTCACTGGGTTTGATTGGTGTGGTTTATGTTCTCGGCAGAACTTGTGGTTTGATAGGAGGAGCCAGATTAGGTGCAATAATAGGAAAATCCGAAGATAAAATCAGGAAATATCTTGGTCTGGGAATTTTATCGCAGGCAGGTGTAGCAATTGGCTTATCTTTAATGGTTAAACAGGAATTCAAAGGAATGGGGAAGATCATAGAAACAGTAAATGGAGTAAATATTACAACAGGGGATAAAGTCGGAGCTCTTGTAATTACTATTGTCACTGCTACCTGTATACTTTTTGAAATTATTGGACCTATAACTACAAAAATTGCTCTAAAAAAAGCAGGAGAAATAAAGGAGAATTAATGTCGGAAGAAAAATTGTTAAAAACTCCAGTTGGAAGTATAAAAGATCTGATTGCAAAAGAAACGGTTATTGTCAGTCCCGACACGAAAATCAAAGATATTCTTGCGAAAATAATCAAGGATACTCGCTCTCGTCATGCATACATTGTTGATAAAAATAATGTATTAATCGGCTCAATTCGTGTTAATAATGTTATTCAATACCTGTTTCCTACAACAGTACTTCTCGATAGTGCCGATTCATTTTATATTGGCTCTTTTATGGAATACTCAGCTGCAAAATTAGCAAAAGATATTATGAATACAAGTCCAATCTATGTTTTTGAAGATACACCATTAGCAGAAATGATAACTATTATGACAAGAGAAAAAATTAATGAACTCCCCGTTGTCGACAAAAACCAAAAAATCATTGGCGAAGTGAATGTTCTGGAAATAATTGCCAAATATTTGATGAATAATAGTTAGCCAAATTCTATGTCCGGAATAAAATTGGATTCTTAAAGGGCTCTTTTGATAATAATTACTTGCTGTTTATTGCATTGCTTCCTGTTAGCACATCAAGCATATCTTCGGATGTTTTACAGGCTAGGAGAGCCTTCCTTCCTGTTTCATTTAGCGCTTGGCTGACCATTGATATAAACTGCATATGCGGCGCAGAGGCGCTTTTCGGAGAAAGAGTCAGTACAAAAATCTGTGACGGCTTACCGTCAATAGAATTAAGATCGACTCCCTCGGGTTTTAATCCAATGGCGCATACAAGCCGTTGTACAGCGTCTGTTCTGCCGTGGGGAATCGCAATGCCGAACTGGAGGCAGGTTGACATACTATCTTCCCGTTTATAGACAGCTTGGCGTGCTGCCTTGAAATCATTTATCAAACCATTTTGGTTCATTAGATCTAATAACTCATCGATAATTTCATTTTTGGAGTTGCCTTTTAAATGTGGTCTTAGTGTATTTTTATTGATATAGGCGGAAAGATTCGATTTCAGACCAGCGCCGGTGGTCTGCGCCTGTAACCGTTTTGCAATCGCTTTTCTGTCGATGGGTTTCTGCAATTCTTTCACCGTGGATTCAAACTCAGCCAGAACCTCATACATTGCGGTATTGATATAGGGCGCTTCGGATTTACTGCAATCGAATTCTACCTCCTGTCCTTTGTTTTGAATACCGATAATCATTTCATTTTTGCGCAATTGATAGATTTTTTGACTCTGGCTGAGAGTGTAGATAAAAAAACCTTCCGATTCAAACACTGAAAAAAGTTTATCTATCATCAAATTCGATGTTTGTACAGATGGAAAACTGAAAATCAGACGAGTACCCTTTTCTTCCGCCAGCGGTTTTCGAATACCCGACACATCCTGTCTGAACAGCGCCACAAGAACAGGCGGTGCTATCAATGTTGTCGTAAGCGTCATTAATATTGCCACGCCGAAAATTTCGGGGGGTAATAGTCCGGTTGACAATCCGATACCGGCAATGATGAGGGCAACTTCTCCTCTCGGCAGCATTCCGAAACCGATGCGCAGGGCGCCCCGAAGATTAAAGTTATTAAAAAGAGTTGGTATACCGCATCCGATAATTTTGGCAGCTATGGCTCCGAGAGTATATACGAATCCGAATATTAAAACATTTTTTGATGACAGTAATCTGATGTTTACCAGCATACCCATGACGGTGAAGAAAATGGGTACCAGGAACGAGTAAATTGGATTCAGATTTTCCATAATAACGCGATTGATATCGGTTTTTGATAAGGACAGACCCATAACATAGGCGCCTATGATCATAGCTAAACCGGCTTCTTCAAAAAGACCGGACAATATTAAAGCAAATCCCAGCGCCATCATAGAAATCGATGAGCGATCCCTAAACCATTTCAGCAAAACGCCGATTTTTTGGGAAGCCAGCAGACCGATAATAGTTGCCGATAGCCAGATGCCGATAGCCTTGGCGGCAATAACACCGATATGCCTCCAGTCCACATTTCCTGAAACCTTCGAGGCGGATATAATTCCCATGCCGACGGCAAGTAGGATAATTCCCAAAACATCGTCAATAACTGCGCCCGCCAGAATTGTAACCCCCTCAGGAGAGTTCAATTTGTTTTGTTCGGATAAAATCCGGGCAGTAATGCCTACTGACGTTGCGGTCGAGACTATTCCAAGAAGCAAACATGACGGTGAAAAAAAGCCGAGTGTAACACCGAACAGCATTTTTGAAAAGACAATCGTTAGAAGATCGCCGACAAAGAAAGATGTCACCACTCCGCCGAATCCTACCAGACTTCCTACTACCGAATAGCGTACAAATAATTTTATATCCGTTTCCAGACCGATCATGAAAAGAAGCACTATTGAGGCTAGCGTGCAGATGCCGTATAGCTCTGGAGAAATAGGAAATTGCTCCGCAAAAACGGGGAAGAGTCCGTCCGGAAATCCAGGTAGTGATATAGCGCCAATCAAATATGGACCGATAATTATTCCGGCTGTCAATTCACCCAATACCCCCGGCAAGTGAATTTTATCAAATAAAATATTGCCCAACCGGGCGGCAAAAAGTATAACCCCCAGCTGGATTACAAGCAGCATCATACGATGAGTCATGGTAATTTCAGTGATGTTGCTTGAATTTGCGAATGTAATTCCTGTTGCAAAGAGTATGAATATAAAAATCTTCGTGGCGACCGGGAATTTAAGCGTGATTATTTTCATTGTTTAATTTATCGAAAAAGATGCGTTAAAATGTATTTTTTCAAAAATAGCCTAACCTGATAATTATAATAGTAAATCGTTTTAGAAAAAAGAGCAGAAGAAACCCCGGAAATTCAGGTTGCTCTGAAATGGTATATAATATTATTTAGAAGTGTTGTCCATATTCATAAAACAGGAGCCTTCAAAACACGCACCGTCTTCAATTACAATTTTGGAGGCCTTTATATCGCCGTTTAGGGTAGCCTTTTCACCCAGAATAAGTTTATCTAAAGCCTGAACGTTGCCTTCGATGCTTCCGCCAATGTTTATATCTTCACCGGTCAGCTGTCCGTGAATTTGGGCTGTTGCGGCAAGAGTGATTGTCCCATTGGTTGAAATGTCACCGTTTATTTTTCCATAAACGAGAATGTTGCCGGTAAGGTTAATATTGCCCGTGACAACGGTATCCTTGCCAATAATTGTTTCAATTGTGTCGTTCTTTTTCTTCATCGTTGACTAATTATCTCCCGTAATTTTTTACCGATATATCAGCTTTTCGGTAGGAATAGATCATCCTCTGCGGATCGATGGGTTTGCCCTCTCTCCAGATCTCAAAATGTAAGTGTGGCCCGTTGCTTATTCCGGTATTTCCGAGGTAGGCGATAATTTCTCCCCGGGTTATATATTGGTGCTCTTCGATCACATTACGTAGATTGTGACCGTAAATTGTAAAATAGCCGTTTGGATGATACAAAATAACGACATATCCCAGATCGTATGTCCAGTTGGAAAAGACAACTACTCCGGATGCCGAGGCGCGAATAGGCGCACCTTCCGGCGCAGCAACATCAACACCGTAATGATTATCCCGGGTTAAAACATGGTCATCGATAAAGCCCCGGGTTATATAACCGTCAACCGGTGGGTATATGGGTATATTATCGAGATAACTGATTTCGATAGGCTTTTCGTCGGAATGATTATTGGTCAGAAGCGGGATAAACATTGAATCGGTATTTAGAGAGTCTAAAGAAGGAATGTTGAGATCGGCGCCTAATACCGACCGGATATATTGATCCATTTGGCGCACTCTGTTGTAATCGCTTAAAATCTGGATAACCTTAAGCCGGTCTTTAATGAGCTGATTATTTTCGGCAACCAGACTGTTGTATTTAAGGGCTTTTGGTAAAAAGATTATTGCCCCGGCAATAATACCGGCGATCACTAATATAATTAAACCAACTATTATGCGGGCGAAAATGATGTTAAAAGATAGTTTAACAGGATTGGTCTGAGCATCACTACTAATCAAATGCAGCGTGTAGAATCGCTTTTTCAATTTGAATATTCCTCAATTACTTCAAATAATTCAATCAAACGGTTCAGGTCTTCATGAGAATAGAATTCTATCTCGATTTTACCCTTGTCTGTGCCTTTGATTTTTACCCGGGAGCCAACAATATGCATGAGCTTTTCTTCGATTGGCTTATAGGGATTAGCGGGGTGTTGCTTCTGGGCGGGAACTGATTTTTGTTTGGCGGGATTAATGTTTTTGACCAACGCTTCGACAGCCCGCACACTGAGATTATCCCGTTTTATCCGATGCCACAGATTAATTTGCTGCACCTCATTTTCTATGGACAAGATCGGGCGGGCGTGTCCGGGTGCTAACTTCTGGTCTCTTAAATCACGTAAAATTTCCCGGGGAAGATTGAGTAAACGCAAAGAGTTAGTAATCGTAGAACGTTCTTTCCCGACTTTTTTGGCGATTTCTTCATGGGAAAGATCAAATGTATTACTTAACAGATAAAAGGCTTCGGCTTCTTCAACGGGATTCAGATTTTCACGCTGAAGATTTTCAATGAGCGCCAGCTCCATCATTTCCACGTCACTGGAAATGGATAATATATACGCCGGGACGCCTTTTAATCCCAGATCGATACATGCCCGCAAGCGTCTTTCGCCTGCTATTAACTCAAAGCCGTCATCCAATTGTCTGACGGTAATCGGCTGAATGATGCCGTTTTCTTTGATGGACTGTTTCAATTCCTCCATAGCCTGGAGGTTGAATTCTTTGCGGGGTTGATGAGGATTAATGCTGATTTTTTCCACGTCAATCTCGGCAATCTGATTGACGAGATCTATATCCTGAGGAAACTCAGGGATAATAGCACCGATGCCTTTACCTAATCTCTTGACTGTCATTATTGAGTAATTCTCCAACTAAATTATGTAATCTTGAGCTCCGGCGGAAGAAGCATCGTAAAGAATAATCGGTTTTCCAAAGCCGGGCGATTCGCCGAGTCTGACATTTCTGCGGACAAAAGTTTTATAGACTTTGTCTTTAAAATGGCTTTGAACCTGTTCAGATACTTCTTGAGAAAGTCTTAACCGGGAATCGTACATTGTGATCAGAACGCCCTCAATCTGGAGTTTTCGGTTGAGGCTTCTTTGCACCAGGCGAATGGTGTTTAATAATTGTCCAAGTCCTTCCAAGGCGTAGTATTCACACTGAATGGGAATCAACACGGAGTCGGAAGCAGTGAGACTGTTGATCGTAAGCAAACCAAGTGAAGGGGGGCAGTCAATGATAATATATTCATACTCTTTTTCTAAACGGGTGAGGGCTTTTCTTAAAACCATCTCCCGCCCGATCATAGATACCATCTCTATTTCGGCGCCCACGAGTTGGGCCGTGGAAGGTAAAATATCGAGGTAGGGTATCTCAGTATGGTGAATATTCGCATTGATGTCCAATCCACCAACTAAAACTTCATAAATACTCGTACCAAGGGATTTGTATTCTATTCCGCAGCCTAATGTGGCATTTGCCTGAGGGTCCATGTCAATCAGCAAGGTGTTGACTTCGGAAACAGCCAAGCCAGCCGCCAGATTTACCGATGTTGTGGTTTTTCCAACGCCACCCTTTTGATTGGCGACGGTAATTATTTTGGTCATATTCAGGCTCTAAGTGCAATATTAACAATGTATATCAAGGTTCTGCCACTCACTATTTCGAGCATAACAAATTTAATCCTGCGTCCCTGTAAAATCAAGGTAAAAGGTTAGCTATGCTCTCCGCCAGAATTTTGGGATAAATATAAGAAACAGAGAGTAAAATTCCAACCTGCCAAACAACATACATGCTATCAACACAATCTTGTTGAAAGATGATAGTAAAGCATAGCTTTCCGCCGGACCAGTTAAGCCCAACCCGGGACCAACCCCACCCAGTGTTGTCGCTACCGAGAATACCGAAGTAATAATGTCTGTCCCGGAAACTGTCATCAATAGCGTTGCGACAAAGAAAAATGTTAAATACATGCCGATAAATACCAAAACGGTTTTAATTGTCCGGTTATCGATTACTTTATTATTGAGCCGAACGGAAGCGACTATCCTGGGATGAATCATCTGAATAAGTTCCCGGTAAATACTTTTTATTAATATGATGATGCGGGAGTTTTTTATCGCACCGGTTGTTGAACCCGGACAGGCACCGATAAACATTAGAATAAGGAGGACAACCTGGCTGAGTGGGCGCCAATGTTCATAATTAGCGGTGACAAAACCAGTGGTTGTATTGATCGAAACCACCTGGAATACGCCGTAACGGATAGCCTCCGTCCAGGTGTCATAGCAGTGCAGTCTCAGGTCCAATACAACAATCAGAGCGGCTCCGGTCATTAGGATTAAATAAAATTTAACAATTTCGCTAAACTGCCGGACGCTCTTGTTGGATTTAAAAAAAGTGAGATAAAGGGAAAAATTGATTCCGGATAAAACCATGAAAAGAATTACAATAGCTTCAACATATGAACTGCCGTATGCGGCGATGCTGGCATTACAGGGCGAAAAGCCCCCGGTCGGAATTGTTGCCATTGCGATCAAAGAAGCATCGAAAAAAGATAATCCGCCCACCAATAATAGCAGAGTTTCAGCCACGGTCAGGAAGAGATATACAAACCATAACAGGCGGGCGGTATCCTTTATCTTGGGAGTGATCTGTTCGTTGGCGATTGACGATGATTCAAAATTATATAGATTGCGGCTGCCGACATTGATGGCGGGCAAAACCACAAGAGCCAGGATGACAATCCCCATTCCACCAATCCAGTGGGTCATACTGCGCCAAATCAGAATGCTAGCCGGCAATGCTTCAATATTGTTCAGGACCGATGCGCCAGTGGTTGTAAAACCGGAGACACTTTCAAAAAAAGCATCTAAAAAACTGGCGAAGTAACCGGAAATATAAAGCGGTAAGGCGCCAATCAGGGAAACGGAAATCCAACCGAACACAATAATTGCCACCGCCTCTTTCTTTTCAATCAGAATTTGTTCCGGTCTGTTAAATTGCAACAAGAATCCAACGGTAACGGTGACGATAATCGGGATAATAAACGCAAAATATTGAGAATCCTTATTTAAAATACTGATGAACAGCGGGACGCTAAGTATTATCCCCAATACAATGAACAGGGTTCCCAATAAAGTAATGACGTGTCTGATTCTCATAGATTAACGGTTGTTTTTAGATTGATTCTCATGTTCATTTTGGATAAAGTCGATGGTAGTTTACTTTTTTTTAAACATCTTTGCAAATAAAAGTCTAAACCCGGATTAAGACTTTGAAATAGGATTGTTAAGGCGAATTTGGCAGAGATATTATTTTGGCTATTGAGAAATATATATTTTTATGTTAAATTAACTTTATGAAAAGAACAGATTTTACATTCTTACCTGAAAAAAAACAGTTACTTTACGAGCATATGGCTCGTTCTTACCGTATTCAGGAACGGCGGACAGAGATTCCCTGGACTCCTTTTAAAGAGAAGTTAATCGATAGCAAGATCGTTTTAATATCCGTTTGCGGTGCCTACTTAAAGGATCAGAAGCCTTTTAGCGATACTGCAGAAGACCACAATTTTTCTTTTAGGGAAATTGACAACAATTTTAATCGAGAAGAGTTGGAATTTTTCCCCCTTGATTGGGAAGCTGGCGAGGTGAAGGAAGATATTAATGTCATTCTCCCAATCGACCGCCTTGTTCTGTTACAGAAGGAGGGGCTTATCGGGAAGATTAACGATACTTTCTTTAGCTTTTCCGGAGCCAACAGCAAACCGGCAATACTATCGAAATCGGTAAAAATTCTTGTCAAAAAGATCAAAGAAGCAAATTGCCACGGTGCGCTCATTATACCATGTTCCGCGAAAACCGCTGAGACCGCCTGCATAATTGCAGACCAGATTGAATCGAATCAAATATCTACATCGCTGCTTACTCCTTTTTATGAGCAGGCGCTGATACTGTCTCCCCCAAGATGTGCTTTTGTTAACTTTCCCTTCGGGCGGATTTTTGGGAAAGCAAAACATGTAACATTGCATACGGCGATTTTACGAAACACCCTGCAGCGATTTGAGAAAGCGAAAGTGCCCGGTGAGGTTTTAAGTTTGAATTTCATCTGGTCTTACGGAAAAATACCGAACTGGTAAAAACTATAAATCAAAACAATCAAAAATACTGCTGCTCGATAAAATATGGCCCGATCTTTCAGTTGGTGCGGTAATATGCAAAGCTTATTCGAAAGTTTTCGGAATACGTCCGGAGAGATGTGATGAAAACATTGATCGTAGTTGCCAGTATATTGGTTTATTAGTTTATTGGTTGAATGGGGTGAAGTGAAATTAGAAATGGGAGAGGGGGTGATTTTCCATTTTTCCATCACTCCTCCGAAGGAGTTCCTTTGGAACAAAACTCCAATACTCCATTTCATATTTTCCATCATATCGTCGCAAAGGTTAACCAGCATCCAGTATCCAGTATCCAGTATCCAGCATCCAGTATTTACATTTAGCATTGAAGTTTAGAGCGGTAATAAGTAATTTTGGACGCAATTAGGGTTGGTCCTATAAGAGAAAATAATGACAACAAGATAAAACATCACTCCGGATTAATAAATACAGACAGAGCGATATATTCCGGGGAAGTTCCGGCTTCCTGTCGATAGATGTTTGATAATAAATTAAAATTTTAAAGGAGTAATTAAATGAAGCGCAGAGGGCTCTTAATAAGTATTTTGCTCATTTTTTCCATCACCGGTTTCGGACAGCAGATCAATGTGCTGAAAACCGTTACAATTCCAACGGGAAACAGCGATTTTATGGCGCCCCGGTTTAGTCCCGACGGCTCGAAAGTTCTATTTACTCAAAGCGGCTTTCGCGGACTATGGTTGTATGATCTGTCCGACAAATCGATCATGCAGTTGAATGATTATCAGGGTGCCGGCTATGAGGCGGAGTTTACGCCGGACGGCAAACAGGTGATTTTTAAAATTGATGAATATAGCGGCATGAAGAAATATTCTTCTCTGGCGGTTCAGCCGTTTAACGATAAAAATATCACTTACATTGTCCGCAAAATTCGTCATCTCTCGAATGTTCGTTGGGTAAACAATCATACGGCGGTTTACCGTGAGGGTAATGAAATCAAAGCCTACAATGTGGCACGCAATGAGTCCGCAAAATCCAATTCCATTACAGCGCCCTATGCCTTCATTGAAAATAACAAACTTGTGGTTTATCGTGACGGCAAACGAAAAACGCTGCAACCATTGGGTGAAAAAGGACATTATATCTGGCTGTCGCTTTCTCCGGATAAATCGCGCCTGCTGTTTACCGTCACCGGGAAAGGCACATTTGTTACCGATCTGGAGGGCAATGTTTTAGCTGATCTCGGTTATGCCAATGCTCCCAAATGGTCGCCCGACGGAAAGTGGATCGTCTATATGGTCGATGAGGACGATGGACACACGATGACGGCATCGGACATCTGGGCGGTTTCGAGTGACGAGCAGAAGCGATTTCAATTGACGAAAACAGCGGATAAAATCGAAATGTATCCCTGCTGGTCGCCGGCGATGGACAAGATTGCCTTCGATACCTTTGACGGAAAAATTGTATACCTGGAAATAGAAATTAGTAACTGAGGTTAAGCCATGAAGCATTTTAGATTTTTTGTATTACTGATCGGTATAAGTGTTACGACAATATTTGCCCAGGATTTGAGCGACGTTAAAATCTGCATAGATCCCGGGCATGGCGGATACGGTAGCAACGACCGATGGATGAGCTTCACGGCCGATACCGACTCTATAGGTAATCCGATTCCTGGCACGGGGTTTTACGAATCATCGTCAAATTTCACGAAAGGTCTGGAATTACGGCGAATTTTAGAAAATCTAGGCGCGACAGTTGTCTTAACTCGTTCCGGTAATGCCGTTGACGGAAGTTGTTCTGACGACCCTTCGCTTTCTCAACGAGCCTGCATTGCCAATGAGAATAATGTAGATTTCTTTCATTCTACCCATAGCAATGGTTATAACGGCGAGCTGAACTATACGCTTATGTTATATCGCGGCTGGAATCCGGGGGTAACGGGTACGAATTACGGTTCTACAGTTACAGGCGCCTTTTATCCATTAGCGGGAGAGATGGCCGATATTATGGCTAATGAGATTTATGTAGCTAACAACACTACGGCAAAACGTGTGCGCGGCGACTGGAGTTTTTACTCTTGGACTGATAGCCAGGGGAATAAGATGGGGCTTGGCGTTTTAAGAACATTATCAATGCCGGGCACTCTGTCGGAGGGTTCTTTCCACGACTATCCGCCGGAGACCTGGCGTCTTCAGAATCTCGATTATAGAAAGAGCGAGGCCTGGGCGATTGCTCGTTCCTTTGTAAAGTTAAATGACGCCGCCGGAGATTTTCCCACGCATAATCTCGCCGGTATTGTGCGTGATTCCTTTGAAAAAGTAAGTTATTTTAGTCTGAAAGGCACCAATGATGCCTACAAACCCGTAAATAATATAACAGTTACTCTTAATCCTGTCGGTAAGGTTTATCAGGGCGACGCCAATAATAACGGCTATTTTCTGTTTGATAGTTTGGCTGCAGGAGATTACGAAATTATCGTAGAAGCGGAAGGCTATTATCCCGATACCGCTCAGGTAACCATTGGAAGCAGTTTCTATAATTTTAAAGATTTCAAGTTGTATTCTACTGTTCCGCCGATTGTGATGTCCACCTCGCCTGCCGATGGCGACACCAGTTTTCCGGCGTGGGATCCGGTTGTGATTCAGTTCAGCCGCCCGATGGATACAGCTCTGACCGCCGCCGCCATTTCCATTTCTCCTGAAGAACCGTTGAATTTCACATGGCTTAATGACAATATGAAATTAGAGATTCGGTCCGACAGCTTGGATTTTATAAGCGCTTATACTATCACGATTGCCGGCACTGCGCAGGATATATTCGGGCATCAGTTTGATGGCAACGGCGATGGAACCGGCGGTGATCCTTTCATTTTAAGTTTCCGAACGGGAAAAGAGGATATGGCGGCGCCGGTAATCGTGAGCTTTTATCCCGCTTTAAACGCCACCGGGGTGGAATTATTTCCTGTAATCAATATTGCTTATGATGAGATTCTGGATACAAACTCGATCAAACCGGGTATGGTTTTCATGCAGAATTATCCGGAATGCGATACAATACCTACTATTGTTGAGCATTTTATTGTAAATGACCGAAGCGTATTCAATATTTTTCCGCTTGAGGAGCTTGAAACCAATAAAATCTATAAGGTACGGATATTGGCGGGATTAAAAGATCTCTTCGGGAATGAAATGCCGTGGAAAAAATCGCTTAGCTTCAAAACCGGCACGAACCGCTGGGTCGCCCGCAAAATCGATGATTTTGAATCCGGTCTGACTGATAACTGGTGGGCGCCTGGTAGTAGCGATTCAACTGTCGGATTGATTGACACCCTGGTCATTCGGGATGAAGAGACAGAGATAGTTAACCATCTGACAGGAAGTAATACTTCAATGATGATCCGCTATGGTTGGGACGTGACCGCTTCTGAATGGCTATTAAGAGAGTATCTTGGCGGTGGCGCACCGCGCAATGTTACCTTCACTAAAGACAACATCATGCAGGTTTATATTTTTGGCGACGGCAGCCGAACTCTGTTTCGATTTGCCGTAGATGAAAATTACCCCAGCACGTCCGCATATGACCATGAGGTAAGTCCCTGGTATGTTATTGACTGGATTGGCTGGAAACTCGTCAGCTGGGATATGGCACATGATGGTACCGGAGTATGGGGTGACTTAAGTGAAGGAAACCTGGAAGGAACATTGCGCTTTGACAGTATTCAGCTCAGTTATGATCCGAATGACCCCGAAGCAAGTACCGACGGCGTTTTATATATTGATGATCTGCGGCTTGTTACGGTTGAGGCCCTTGGTATTGACAATGAATCTCAGCAAATTGCGGGAGAGTATATTCTTCACCAGAACTATCCGAACCCGTTTAATCCGTCGACCACCATATCATTTACTTCAGCGCAGCCGTCCAATACGCGATTGGAGATATTCAATATCCGCGGTGAGAAAGTTCGTACTCTGGTCAATAATTATTATTCTGCCGGATATTGGAGCGCTGTCTGGGATGGCGCTGATGATGCGGGGATATTGGTTCCGAGCGGCGTCTATATGTACCGCCTGATAACATCTTCCGGGGTTCAGGTCAGGAATATGCTGTTGCTAAAATAACAAACAGCCGCTCCGGATATTGCGAAGCGAAAGAGGGCAGAATCGGAAGGGCTGGAGTACTGGAGTATTGGAGTGATTCAGTGGCATCCAGCATCAAAAAAACTTCTTTGGGCTGATTATTTTCGGTGCCCGATCCTTTACAAATGTTTTAAAAGATCTTTAGCCTCTTTGTGCATACTTTTATCGGAATCGGTGGTTGCGGGTATAGCCAGCGCCTTTTTCAGGACCTCTCGGGCTTTATCTTCTTTGTCCAGCTTTGCATAGGATTTCCCGAGCCAGAGCAAATGCCGGATATCGTCAGGCTTGATAGCGTGAGCCTTGGAGAAAAATTCCACGGCTTTTTCAAACGAGGCTGCCGGCGGCGTGGCGTAGATAATGCTGGCGATTTTGCGTTCAAACCAGCTGAGATCGGCAAGGGCAAAGTGCCAGTGTCCCATGACGTGGTAATTTGAGTCGTTTTCCGGATCCAGTTCGATCGCTTTTACCGTATGTTCTTTCACGGCGTAGGAGTTTTCTATTTTCTGTTTCGTCCCCTCAATTTCACCGATTCGTCCGATAAGGATGGCGTAATACTGATGACCGCCGGCTACATCGGGCGCAAGTTCGATACAACGTTTGGCGTACTCGAATCCCGGGTAGAGGTTCTTTTTCTGGACATCCAGGTTGTCCTCTTCCTGATCAGCGAAATCAAAATAGGCGCGGGCGATTTTCCAGAGGATTTCCGGATTATCTTTATCCAGCGCCTCAGCTTCCCGCAGCTTTGCCATCGTGCCTGTGAAATCATCGGCATCGTGGAGTATTTCCGCTTCGTCCAATAGTTGTCTAACGGTTGCATCCTGAGCCATCGCTATTGTACAAGCCAGAAGGATTATGATGATTAACGAACCATATCGGATTGATTGTTTCATACACCTACCCCCATTTTATGTATTTAACATTGGTATAAAAGTAACGTTTAATCGGGAATTTCGGCTGGGCTAAAAGAATTCCACAAAAGTAAATTTAAATTCGCGGTTCAGATAATTGATTTCAGTGCGATTGAGCAGAATATTGCTAAAATCGATTTCCAGATGAAAATGCTCAACCATATTCCAGCGAATACCGGCATTGAGATAACCAAGCCCTTCGCCCAGACCGATGATGTTGCTTTCATTGTCATCGAAGGCGGCATCATATTCAATTACGAAAGATATTTCGGGGTTAATGTTTTTATCCAAACCGATAAAAAAGGAGGGATCTTTATCGCCGTCGTTGTTTTCTGCGGGATTGTAGTTAATGCCAGCGTGAAGACCAAGATTTCCCAGAAAGCGGTAATTTTTGCTGGCGACGAGATAAAACCCTTTGGCTTTTGTTTCGTAGCGTTTCAGTGAATCCAGGTAAGCGCCCTGTCCCTGGGAATTGAAACCGAGCAGAAGCGCCGGCGTTTTTGAGGACTCTTCAATAAACCGGTATTTGATTTCGACTCCCGGCTGATTTTGCCAGTCAATTTTCTCGTTGCCGATAATTTTAGCGCCACCATAGGATACGCCGAACATAAAGCGTTGTGAAATACCGGCGAAAAGTCCTGCCATTACTCCGCCGCCGCTGAACAATCGGAATTCCGATAAATATGCGCCGCGCGGAATTATCCCTGCTGTAGGAACAGTTACCAGATTTGTGGGCTGAGGATATACGGAATTTTCTTGAGATAAAGTTACCAGTTGAAAGACAATGATAAATCCTGCTATGGTAATGATAAGTCTTTTCATAATACACTCATAAGTTTTGATGAATATACATCGCCATAAAAATAAATGCAACTAAGATTAATGTAAGTTTCGACCCAAATAAAATTCATTCGGTATTTGACAGTGAAGAAAAATGATTTTATATTTAGCAAAAGATAATTTCTGGATGCAAATACAAAAGAGAGGAATAGAACAATGAGAAACGCAGGAATAGTAATTTTTATTGTAGGTTTGCTGCTGCTGATTCTTGATCCGACAATTATTCGAATCATCGGAATTATTGGCGCCGCTTTTGGACTTTTCGCTCTGATAGCTCCCGAAAGAGCTGCTGAACTAATCGCTAAATTTAAATCCAAAAAAACCGGCGAAAAATAGCCCTACATCTTTTAGACTCTTAATTCTCAAATTCTTGCCATGGAGGAACTCCTTCGGATCGGAAATGCAAAGAATATTTGGGATTTTTGAAGTTAAAAAGCATGTTTCGACCTGGTTATGTCAAATATTAAACTGCAAATTGCTCCAGAGGAGCTTCTACAGAGTAAAAATCAAATTTTTCAGAGCTGCCTCCGGATTCCGCTTTATATTTATTAGCGTTTGTCTATAAAGTATGAAAACTGCTAAAGCAGTTAAAGACAAAAGGGAAATTTAATTTCACCATCCCGATTTGTCGGGATGGTGTTAGTCCAACTTTTATATTTACTGATACTTGAGACATCCCCCGAATTTATTCGGGGGCTATAATGTCAAAAAATGATTTTATTAACAGGCACTAATTAGTTTAGAACGTTAGACATTGAAATTTGATGATTCCGTAAAAAGGGGAAAATATGTCATTCTTGAACGAAGTGAAGAATCTCCATAACATTGTTCGTAAAGGCATTAGAGATTCTTCGTTATCACTCAGAATAACACTCCCCAGACTTTTTACGAAACCATCAAATTTGATATTTGCAAAATTTGAAATCTTTTTAAACCTTTTTGGCTCTGGGTTATCCAGGTTGGGTATTATTACCTGTTAAAAATTCCAATCGTATT
>JAGHBC010000005.1 GCA_021161185.1 Fidelibacterota bacterium | reverse complement strand
ATCTCATCCCGGTCGGCGGGCATTTCCCGACGCGTTC
Organism: Fidelibacterota bacterium; assembly: GCA_021161185.1. GTDB lineage: Bacteria > Fidelibacterota > UBA2242 > UBA2242 > UBA2242 > DPVY01. The sequence continues at coordinate 7,596 of JAGHBC010000005.1, read as the reverse complement.
GTCGGTAAACAATGGTAACATTGCCCTCTTCACCGACAAATCGTTTCGCCGTGCGCGCCGCATCCATCGCCGTATTGCCGCCACCGAGAATGATGACTTTTGGTCCCAAATCAACCTTGATTCCCTGCCGCACCGCCGATAAAAATCTCAGCGGATCAAGCAGACCGCTCGCCACATCGTCGCCGGGAATCGGCACTTTGAGAGCTTTTTGGGCGCCCACGGCAAGGTATACGAAATCCACCTCTTTTCTGATTCGCTCAAAGAATTCTTTATCTATTTTTTGCGAAGTATGAATATTAACGCCCAGTTTTTTAATCCGCAGAATGTCTTCACCCAGAGCGGTTTCCGACAGCCGGAACAGCGGAATGGCGTCTGCCAGCATGCCGCCGGGAAAGGCTTTCGTTTCGTAAACGTCCACCTCAAATCCGGCCAGAATCAAAAAATAGGCGCAGGATAACCCCGATGGACCGGCACCGATAATCGCCACCCGCCGGCCATTTTTCCGCGACGGCACCGTTAACTCTGTAAAATCCACATTTTCCGCCACAAAGCGTTTCACTTCCCGGATCAGTAATGAACTGTCGTAGTTGATTCGGGTACATTTAGTCTGGCAGGGATGATCGCAGACCATGCCGGTTACGGACGGAAAAGGGTTAGTTTTCAGAATGGTCTCAAAGGCTTTCGGCAGATCGCCATTAGCCGTCCAGTACATATAATCGGGAACCTGCTGGTTGGTGGGACAGGTCGCCACGCAGGGCGCGGCGATGCAGTCAAATTCAGTCAGTCTTCGATCGGTCTTAATGTCTTTCCAGGCTGCCCGATATTCCGGATTTTCGACTACTTCATCGGCATAACGATTCAGATAATCGATGGCTGCGCTACTATTTTCAGGAAGCGGCTGTTTGATGTTTTCAAGATATTGAGTCAAGCGCGCGTAGCCGCCCGGCTTCAGCAAATCCGAGCAGACTGTCACCGGATTTAAGCCGCAAGTCAATACGTCGGCGACATTGAACGCATTTACACCGGCGCAAAAGGAAATCGGCAATTCCGGAAAATCATTTCTGACTTTCCGGGCGACATTGATGCTGATTGGGTGCAGCGCCTTGCCGCTCATGTACATAGTGTCATCATTAAAAATGCCCTTGTGGTTCAGCGCTTCAAGAGTGTTCGTCAACTTTACGCCGAAAATGACGCCCCCTTTTTCCGCCGTTTTTCGCAGCGATTTAATCACCTCAACCGCCGCCGGATAGCTGATATCGTGCTCGAAGGCGACATCGGGTACCTGAGTGGCATAGCCGAGTTTTTCCAGGATTTCGTGAATTTTTTCTCTGCCCAGCAGCGTGGGATTGAGTTTGATGAAGGTATGCAGACTCTGCTCTTCTATCAGGTAGCGCCCGATCTTTTCAATCTCATCCGGCGGGCAGCCGTGCATGGTAGAAAGTGTGATGTTGTCGGAAATCCGGTCGGAAATCTCGATTTCATCAATTGCCGGATACAGGTCGCGAATTTCCTCAATTAACGCTGTTTTTTCGGCGCCGCAATCGGCCATTTTATTAAAAAACCACTGCACGTTATCTTTCAGAATGCCTGCCATATCATAACCAACACTCATATTGAAGATCGTACCAAGTTTGCCGGTCCAGCCGAATTTATGACGCAAAATATGAATGACAATCCAGGCTTTCAGATATTCCTGAAAAGAATCTTTGATCTTAAGTTCCTGCGACCATTCGCAGTTGTAGCCTTCGTCCTGAATGTCGATGCAGGGTTTGGAAACCTTGATTTCGTCGAGAGTCTGAACGGTTTTGAGTTCGATATAGCGGGCGCCGCAGAGCCAGGCGCTGATGATGTTTTGTGCCATCTGAGTGTGCGGACCAGCCGCAACCCCGACGGGAGTTTCCAGAACCTGACCAAACAGCAACATTTTAAAGGGATCATCGTTCCGCGGTGTGAAAAACTGACTTTTATATATTCCGAAAATACTCCCTTTTTCAAGGGATTTCAGGATTTGCGACAACAATTGCCTGAAAGAAATGGTTGAAAAATGCTCACTCATAATACTTCCGGTGAAGTTTGTCGGCGACGTGCTTGATTTGATTCAGGGTTTCATATTCATAGAAATTCTTGAATTCACCACCCTGATAAAGAATTTTTCCATCGGCAATGGTCATATACATCGGTTGCCCCTGAACGCCGAAGATCAAGTGATAAAACAGATTATCCAAATTAATGTCCGTCACCGGGATATAATCGGTGATCGCCAGGTCGGCGCGCCTGCCAATTTCCAAGGCGCCGGCATCAGGAAAAAAGCGCTGTACAATTTCTGCCGGATAACGGAATAGAATATCCAACGGTTGGTCTATTTTACCATTGCGCTGTAAAAAATGAGAGCGCATAGTACCGAGAATGTTGCCGGTCATGCCGTCGGTGCCAAGGATGTATTTTTCGATTTTAGCGATATCCATTACACCGACATTATTGTTCGCATTGGATTCGGGATTGGAAATCACCACCGGCTGAATTTCGCGGATAAGTTCATAATCTTTTTCCGACAGATGAATGCAGTGCGCTAAAAACGATTCCCCTGAAAGCAATCCGAATTCATTCAAACGATCCACCGGTCCGGCGTAACCATGATCAATGCAATACTGATAATCGGCACAATCTTCGCCGCAATGAATATGAATCGGCAGTTCGGCGGGTTTTTGCTTTTGAATAGACACCAGCGTGTTTTCGCTCAGGGTAAAGTTCGCATGCAGACCGAGCAGGCCCTGAACATGGGAATCCTGACGATGAGCCGCCCAAAATTCCATGTTTTCATCCACTTGCGCTTGCACCGCACTTTCCCCCATGCGGTCGGAAATTTCGTGACAGAGCAGACCTTTTAATCCAACTTTGCGGAAGGCTTTTTCAATTATTGCCAGGCTGCCGCTAACCCCATTCATCGAGGCATGATGATCGAAAATCGTGGTAACGCCGTATTTTACCGATTGCAAAAGCCCGTGAACGGCGGAATAGTAAATCGATTCCTCGTCCAGCTTTTGATCCAGATGCCACCAGAGGTTTCCCAGAATCTGAGTGAAATTCTCTATCGGTCCAATGGGCGCTAATCCTGTGGCTAATGCCGAATAGAGATGGTGATGAGGATTCAGCAGCCCCGGCAGCGCCAGCCGTCCCTGCAGGTCAATGGTTTCCACATCCGGATTCTGCAAATCATTGCACTTGCCAATTTGCGTGATTCGGTCATTTTCAATTTCGACGGCACCATTTTCGATCAGGAACGAAAAACCGTCGGTGATCGTGGCATTGGTTAATATTAAACTTTCATGTTTATTCATCAAATATATACTTCTCCAATGAATGTTGTGGTTCTATTCTTTTGATAAATGCTTTTTATTTTAATTAGAAAAAGCAGGTGATGATCTTCTTTGAGAAAAATCGGCTCTTTATTGCAGCCAAGATTACAAAGATGGTAAAATGTATACTGTTCTTCCATACGTTTCTATTACCTTTTAATCAATCCATAAACTTGAAAAACTGATGAATCAGTTAAAGATTATTAACGGTTAAGTTCACCTGAATAAATTCAGGTGCTATCTCAATATCCTGATAATATTGCGGTTGAGACAACACCATCCCGAAAACTCGGGATTATGGTGATGAAAATATTCTATATATCAAATATCCACTTCAGTGGTTTATCCTTTATGGATAGGCTCTATCTGGTTAAAAAACGCCCAAAACCGGGTTTTGCACAGATGCCTGTTTGAAAATCATAAACCACTTCACCCCGGATAATGGTTTGCACGACCCGCCCCTGCAAAGTCATTCCTTCAAAAGGTGTGATTTTGCCTTTTGAATAAAAATCCCGTCCCGCCACCATCCAATCCGCCTGCGGATCCACCAGTATCAGATCGGCGTCTTTACCGACTGCAATCGAACCCTTGCGGTCGAAAAGTCCATAGCGTCCGGCAGCATTCTCCGCGGTAATTTTCAGGAATCGATCAAGCCTGATTTTGCGTTTCACAAGACCTTCCGAATACATATATGGAAACAGCGTGCCGGTTCCCGGAATGCCGGAATAGTCATCCCAGGCGGAGCCGGTGTTCTTCTGATTCGCAGGAGCCGGAGCGTGATCAGAAGCGACAAAGCTCAGCGGCCCGTCAATTAAAGCCTGCCATAACCCGTCGCTGTTGCCCGGCGATTTAACTACCGGGGCGGTTTTTAAGGCGCCGCCGATGCGCTTCAGGTCAGCATTAGAAAATTCCAGGTAATGGGGCGCCGTCTCGCCGGTGATATGCGCCTTACTGGCAAGTAGCGCAGCGGCAGCGGCGGTTCCGACATGAACAATATGTAAATCCGCGCCGACTTCGGCAGCAATTTCAACGGCATTTTTAATAGCAATTAATTCCGCCGCTTCAGGACGGGAATGATAATAGTTTACCCAATCCGAACCTTTTGCTTTTTCCAGCGCTTCAGCCGCGATAACGGTTTCGTAATCCTCGGCATGCAGCAGAACGGGGCGGTTTAATTCTCTAGCGACGCTCAATACTTGCCGAAGCTGGGCGAAGCCGAGCCGGGCAAAACTCTCCATCCCCGATATGAAATAGGTTTTATAGCCCAACACATAATCCGCCAAATCGGTCATATTCTTTCGAAAATCAACGTCAAAGCATTGTCCGGAAACACCGCCGAAAAAACCAAAATCAACCACCGACCTCTGTTTTACGATTGCCAGTTTATGTTTCAGATTTTCGAGATTTATTACCGGCGGTATCGACGTACAGGGCATATCGACGACGGTCGTAACGCCACCGGATATCGCCGCACAACTGCCGTGGTAGAAATCTTCTCTCTCCGTAAAGCCGGGTTCGTCAAAATGCACATGCGGATCAATCGCGCCGGGAAAAATCAACAGCCCTTCGGCATTGGTAACATTGTCTCCGGAGAAATCTTCACCAATTTGTACTATTTTACCCTGATCTATCTTAAGGTCGAGTTTTTGAAAATCTTTCCTGGTAGAGAAAGCAATACTGCCGTTTTTTATGATCAAAGTTTGCCCGCCCGTTTCATTTCCCGATAAACTTTCGCCGGTGTGAACGGCGCTTCAAACAGCCGCACGCCTACCGCATCGTAAATCGCATTGGCAATTGCCGGCATGGGACAGTTGATGCCGATTTCCGCAACGGACTTGGCGCCAAAAGGACCGGACGCTTCGTATGATTCCACAACAATGCTTTTGATCTCCGGCATATCGGCGGCGGTCCAGATTTTATAATCCCGGAAATGTTTGGTCAACAGATTTCCATTAGCGGAAAATTTATACTGCTCTGTCAATGCATAGCAGATACCGTTGACTACCGCCCCATCAACCTGTCCTTCGGCTAATTGGGGATTGATCGCTTGTCCGCAATCCACCGCCGAAACGAACTTCAGCACATCAACTTTACCGGTTCGCTTATCCACCTCAATTTCAACAAATTGGGCAATAAACGGCGGCGGCGATTGCTCTACAAACTGCGAGGCGCCGGCCTGGATTTGAAACTGATTCTCCGAATATAGTGCATACTCTGCGATTTCGCCGAGAGTAATGCTCTTGCCATTTATCAGGTTCTTCACCTGTCCGCCGGCTAACTCCAAATTACTTTTTTCCGTCGCCAGCATCTTCGCGGCTACATCCAAAATTTGTTCCCGTATCTTTTCGGCACACTTTTTCACCGCACCGCCGGACACATAGGTCGTTGAGGAGGCATAGGCGCCGACATCAAAAGGCGTCCGATCGGTATCCGATGATAAAACGATAATTTTTTCGAGACTGACGCCCAACACTTCTGCGACAATCTGCGCAAGTATAGTGTCGGAACCGGTGCCGATGTCGGTGGCACCGATATCCAGATTGAAAGAACCATCATCGTTAATTTTCATATAGGCGGCGCCCATATCTACCAGGGGAATTCCGCTGCCCTGCATGGCTACGGCGCAACCAAGCCCGCGCACTTTATCGCCATTGGCAATCCGCTTGCCCCGTTTTTCATACCAGCCGATTTCACGGGCGCCGATATCGATACATTCATCGAGTTTACAGGAATTGATATACTGAGTAATGCCCTCTTTGCCTTCGCCCAGGGCTTTGAATACCTGCGAAGTCTCCCCTACCCGAATATGGTTTTTCTTGATATAATCCAGCAGATCAACGTCCAATTTGCGGGCAATCATATCCAGTTGCTGATTGAGCGCAAAATAGCCCTGGGTCGCGCCGTAACCGCGATAGGCGCCTCCGACCGGTAAATTGGTATAAACCGAGCGACCGAGGAAGTGCAGATTTTCGATTTTATTGAACAGTGGCAAAACCTTAGCGCCGCAATTGGACAGAACCGTGAGTGCATGAGTTCCATAAGCTCCTGAATTAAGCAGCGAATCCATTTCCAGAAAAGTAATCTCACCATCATTTTTCACACCGGTCCGCAAACGAACCCGAATGGGGTGGCGGGTTCGGCTGTTTTGAAACACCTCTTTGCGGGACAGGACAATTTTCGCCGGACGTTTGTGTTTAATGCTAGTCAGCGCGACCAGTTGCTCCAGAAAAACTTCCTGTTTGCCGCCAAATCCGCCGCCGATCCGCGGTTTGATCACCCGGATTTTAGACAGTGGAAACTCACAGACTTTCGAGACAATCCGGCGCACATGAAACGGCACCTGAGTTGTTGAAACGACAACCAACCTACCCATTTCATCAAAATAGGAGATCGCGGCGTGGGGCTCCTGGGCACAGTGCGAACCGTAATGGGCTTTATATGCCTGGTCAATGATGAAATCGGCTTCTTTTTCGCCCTTTTTCAAATCGCCAAAGCCGATTTCCACTTCTGCCGCAAGGTTTTTATCCGGTTCATATTTCGCTCCGATGGGCGTAAAGCGGTCGGGACCGTGCAGAATCGGCGCTCCGGCTGTCATCGCTTTTTCAGGATCGAAGAGCGGTTCAAGAACCTTATATTCGACTTTAATCAGTTTCAGCGCTTCGGCTGCAATATCCCGGCTTTCCGCCGCTACCATAGCCACCCGGTCACCGACGAAACGCATTTTCGTATCAAACAGAACCGTATCATAAGGCGACGGTTCCGGAAATCCCTGTCCGGCGGTAGTATGCAGGATCGGTTTGACATTTTTATAATAAAAAACATCCACGACGCCGGGCAGCCGGCGGGCCTGAGAATCATCGATATTCACAATCTCTGCATGGGCATACGGTGAATATAAAAGAGCGAGATAAATAGGATCGTCTAAATCAAAATCATCAACAAACTTGCTCGCGCCCGTTGCCAGAGACAGGGAATCGATTTTTTTTTCGGATTTACCGATGATGGTAAACTTATTCATAATTATTCAACTTCTTGAAGTGTTTCGAGTTTCTTTATCTCATTCCTGATCGTGTCTATTATATCCGTGTTTACAATCACTTTTTTTCCATTTGCTTTTGATGAAAATATATAAAAGACTTTTCCGCCAAATTCTTTTTCGAATTTCTGGTGTGTTTTTTCTTGAAGTCCTTTTTCCTTAAATATTTGAGATAGTTGTATCCCTTGGTTCACTGGCTTAATT
>JAGHBC010000017.1 GCA_021161185.1 Fidelibacterota bacterium | reverse complement strand
GGTCCCAAGGGTTGGGCTGTTCGCCCATTAAAGTGGCACGCGAGCTGGGTTTAGAACGTCGTGAGACAGTTCGGTCCTTATCCGCTGTGGGCGCAGGAGATTTGAAGGGGGCTGCTCTTAGTACGAGAGGACCAGAGTGGACAAACCTCTAGTGTACCAGTTGTGCCGTCAGGTGCAGTGCTGGGTAGCTACGTTTGGTTATGGATAAACGCTGAAAGCATATAAGCGTGAAACCGTCCCTAAGACGAGATCTCCCTCCCGCTGAAAGGCGGGACTTAAGGCTTCCCGTAGACTACGGGGTTGATAGGTCATAGGTGTAAGGTCAGTAATGATTTTAGCCGAGTGATACTAATAAGCCGTGCGTCTTGACCAAAACTTTTTATGAGTTAGATTCCTAACGAGTTTCATTTTTCCCAATGCAATATTTTTCCGGTGGCTATAGCAGAGGGGCCACACCCGATCCCATCTCGAACTCGGAGGTTAAGCCCTCTTGCGCCGATGATACTGTTCTGGAGACGGGATGGGAAAGTAGGACGTTGCCGGGAATTCATTAAAAAGGCGTCCATTTATTGGACGCTTTTTTTATTGAATCTTGAGAATAGCTACTGTATATTAATTTTATGATAAATACTCAGCCATATCAAGCAAGCAAGTTATACTTTCGCTCTGTGGCTGTGTTATGATCGACTTTCGGAACAGAACCCTGCATCAAAGAGGAAATTGTGGAACTTGATATGTTTCTATCTGAGAAGTTGCAAGTTATGAAGTACTTTAAATGATAAATTATATGATGCTTTTGTCCTGCATCACAACGAATAAACTAAGATAAATGTATCTTAATATTAGCAAAATTAAGTTGGAGTCGCAAATGAAAAAGAAATCTTTGCTAAGCACATGGCTTCTTTTATTTACCTTGTCACCCATTTTTGCGCAAACGCCGGGAACAATTAGACTCGAAACAATTTACTTTAATAACTACGAAGTTTTTTACATAGGTGATTTTGACTTTAATAATGGAATGAATAATCCAGATATATTTAAATATTCGCTGGTTTACGAGCCAAACGATGGTGACGGTTCACCCGGAAGTGGTACTCCGCTCAATGTTAGCATCGAATTTGAAATGATCGCAAATGTGCCCGGGTTGAATTTAAACAACCGCCGAATTGTTTATATTATTACAAATCCATTCGCATTCAATGGAGAAGTGTCAATTTCGACCCGGGATCTGGATTTGAATATGAATCACCTTTACTATACGGATGGTCGCGAAGTAACAGGCATTAGTATCAGAGAATCAGAATATTTATCTGAAGGAGAATTTGCGAATATTAAGTCGGTTGTCATGGCTACCGGTAAATTGCCTTCGGGCGACTATATTTTCAATTTTACGGTTTACCCGGAAAATGCTACTGGTATGGCTCCGTTGAGTCAACATCAGGTTGTATCGGTTGCCAATCCAACGACAATTGATCTGGTGGCGCCCGGCGGTGCGTTGGCGGATAATATTGAGATCTTTTCCATGTATCCATTGTTTCAATGGGAATCCATTGATTTTATGTGGACCGGACATATTTGCCCTGAATGCGGATATTGGATTCGGGTTTCTGAATATAATCCATCGCTACACAGTTCACTTGATGAAGCACTAAACGATAATTCCAATATTCCCTATCCCGACAATGGTCAATTCTACCATCTGCCTGCCGAGCTTGTTGCCGACGGTACGGATTTATATACTGCCCGAAGCTCATTTCAATTTCCCTTTACCGATTCCAAACCGCTGGAAGAAGGTAAAACCTACGTGTGGCAGTTGAAGAAAACCTATCCCACTACTTCAGGGTCAGAGACCGTTGAGAGTAATATTTTTGTATTTACTATTCCCTCTATGGGTGGCGAAGAGGGAACCGGCGGAACAACAGCCTCGACAGGAAGTGAAAACATTTATGTCCAGATTTTAGAGCAGTTGATAGATCCGGAAACTTACAACCAATTGTTTGCTGGTGAACTCCTGGGGTATCTGCCAACCGGCGTTGTTACCCTGAATGATACTCAGCAACTTACTCAAGACCAGCTGTCTGCTATCGCTGCGCAGTTATTAGCAGGACAAATTACTGTCGAATCCATAACGGTCGAATAGAATAAGTAGGAATAGAGCATGAAGAAATTACATCTTTTAATGCTAATTACATTTTTAATGATTTTCTTAACACAAGGGTGGTCGGCAGGTGCAATAGCCATAACTACAAAAGTCAGAGGGACGGTAAGTTTAAAGCGGTCGGGTGAAACCAAATTTAAGCCAAACGTAAAATTAGGTGAACTTATCTTTAATAATGACCACTTAAAAACAGGCAAAGACGGTTATGCCGCGTTGGTTTTTATAGATGATAAGTCGCTGATAAAAATTTGGGAAAACTCGGAAATGATTGTTTCCAGATCTAGCGTAAAAAAGACTATTTCCAAACGTATTTCCATGCAGATTGGAACGCTCAAAGCGGAAGTTAGCCCTCAGCGAAAAGGTGAATTTGTAATTGCCACTCCGACCTCGGTAGCATCTGTTAAAGGAACGACATTTTGGGTGATAATTGATCCGGTTTTAGGCGATATATTTTACGGCATATCCGGGGAAGTTGAAGTGAAAAACAATGAAAGCGACGCCGTTATTGTCGTCGGTGCAAACGAAACCGGCACCTCTACTCCTGATGGACAGGTAAACGTGGAACAAACTCTGGAAGGCTCTGTACCTGTTGATGAAGAAGATCAGGGGGGAGAAGACTCTAATATTTTAAAAATCCAGATGCGGAATAAACAGGGTGATGTTAAAGATATTATAATTGAGTATAAATAATTAGATTATCCGGGGTTTTAAGATCCTGTAGGCAGAGGATAAAAATGAGCAGGAATTGGATCAAACTAATTATTTTTTTTATATTAATTAGCAAAATTGTCTCAGGGCAGGCCAAAATATTACATTCACCGCCTCGGAATATATTTTCAAATTCTCCGATTAAGATCGAAGCTGTTGTTGAGGGCAATACTGCCGAAGTTGAACGCGTCAGGACTTTCTATCGGAAAGTAGGACAGAATGCTTTTATTGAGGAAGAAATGCATAAATATATGGGCGTTTATACCTGTACCATTCCTGCAGAATACGTAACTATAGAGGGAGTTGAATATTTAATTATCGCCGAATTTGCCGATGGCTATATGGCCGCTTTTCCTGAAGTTGATCCTTACAATGTGCCGATGTTTTTATCGGTAAAGAAGTCCAATAATGGTACGGTTCGTAAAACTAAGCCGGGATTGACGGATATACAGAACGGTATTCAGGGTGATATTATAATTCTCAGTCCTGAAGAAGGTGAAGTTATCGCAGCTGAAGAGGTTGTTCTGGCTTTTTCAATATTCAACACGCCCGATGTCGCCCTTGAGACGGTACGACTTGATCTGGACAATATCTCAATCTTAAACCAGACAGAGATATCAGAAGAACTTATTGTTGCCCGTCCAAAAAAAATAAATCCGGGACGCCACACCGCTAAATTGAACATGAAAAATAAAAATGGTGACTCTTTCAAGACGGTTGTGGTAAACTTTACGATTGTTCGTTCTATTGAAGAAGCGCAGAGAGTCGTCAAGTATACAGGTCGTGTATTGGTGGCAGCCGGTTCCGAACAGATTCGCGGTATGCGACAGAATATCAACTCTCTGCGGGCTAATGTTTCAGGATCCTATGATAGGCTCCGGTTCAATGCCAAAACCTTTATAACATCCCAGGAAGATCCCGCCAAACAACCCAGAAATCGCTTAACAGCCGGTTTTAAGACGTCTGTATTTGATTTAACTATGGGAGACGTCAACCCTCAATTTTCGGAGTTTGGGCTCAGAGGTAAACGGGTCAGGGGTTTCGAAGCCGATTTGAAATTAAAATATTTTAACACCCATGTCGTGTATGGACAGACTGAGCGGGCGACAGTGGGTGAAATCAGTAATATACCGGACACACTTGCCGAGGGGCTACAATATTCGAGAACAGGATATGTCTATGACCGCAATTTATTAGCGATCCGCCCATATTTCGGATCGGGGCAAAACTTCCAATTCGGCTTATCTTTTATAAAATCCAGAGATGATACTTTATCTGTCAAACGAGAGTATGGCGGCATTACACAAATTGGTGACAGATCTATTGTTTTTAGTGGTAATAAACCCAAGGATAATATTGTTTTGGGAACCGATCTTTTAGTGGCGTTCGATTCAAAAAGATTCGTATGGCAGACTGATTTCGCCTTTTCATACTTGAACCGCGACATTTCTAACGGACCCTTAACATTGGAAGATTTAGATACATTTATGCCCGAAGACAACCTGAAAAATGATACGCTGACTTTGGGCGATTGGAATATTGCTTTGAATGACATTCCCTTCGATCCGGGCGATTTTGCACGATATTTCATTATAAACAAGAATATTTCGCCGCTGATGCCCATTGTACCTGATACAAACGGCGCTATCGGATTAAAAGAATTCCTGAATATGCCCTCGACGGCATATAAAACTTCTCTGAAATTAAACTATTTCAATAATTATTTTGTTATTGGGTATCAGAGGGTCGGACCGGAATTTTCTTCCCTGGGTAATCCATATCTGAGAAATGATGTCCGGGGATTTAATGTTTCCGATAAAATTCGGCTGTTTAACAATAAGGTGTTTATAACTCTGACTTATGATCAGAAGCGGGACAACCTCATTCGGGATAAAAGTACGACTACTATCACCAGCTCTTTTAATGCAGGCATAGCTCTTTGTCCCGGTACCGGACTGCCAACGATTAGCTTAAACGCCATGCAATATGGATTAAAAAATGATTTGGGCATTGAAGATATCGATACCACCTTCAATTATGATCCTGTAGTGGTGGATTCATTGGTATCTATTGTCTATAAAGACCCAAGGAAATCCAATATAACTATTCGCCAGGATTTTCGAATTTCCCATAATGTAGAGGTGGGACCTACCCGAAACACAATTAATATTACCTATGCAAATTCGGAAAGAAGTGATCGGATAGCCGATCGAATCCCGGGATATCAGTTCAATGCCACCAGTACCTCAATGCTCTCTTTTGGATTGAATACGGCATTTCAGTCTCCATTAAAAACAAATGTAAAATTCACGACTAATACTACCAAAAGTTCCACGGCGAGAGATCCTTATGAATTAATGACGGTATTGTTAAAAGGTCATTATGAATTATTCGATACTAAATTAATTACCGAAATGGGGTGGGTGTTCACAAAAGGTTCCGGTATGATCGATTTTACGAAAAACAATGTTTTTATGGGCGCTACGTATCGGTTGCTGAAAATGCACCAATTTAGCGGGCGGTTTAGTTACACATTTTTAAACGATCGCTTAAGTGGTGATTTATTCAACGATCTGAGTTTTCAATTTAACTATACATTAATCTTTTAACGGTAGAAATGAAAAAAGGCGCTATTAAAAAAGTAGCCGGTGAACTTATTATTGCTTTTGTATTTTCCGCTATAGTTTCACTGCTTATGGTTTTCGGATCTTTTCGGAGATCGGAGTTAAAATCTCTGGATTTTCGATTTCAGTGGCGCGGACCCCGGGATGTCTCTCATTCAGATTTAATTATTATCGCGATTGATCAGCAAACTTTTACATCATGTCGGGAACGCTATCCTTATCCACGGGAATATTATGCGACGCTGATTGATAATCTGAATGAAGTTGGTATCCGGCGGATAGTGTTTGATATTCAGTTTACGGAACCCGATATGAAAAATCCACGGGGCGATTCAATCTTGGCGGAAGCCATTCGCCGGAATGGTAATGTAATTCTGTCCGGGAAAATTAACCGCGTGCAAACACCGGGCGGCATATATGCATATCCCAATGAACCGTTGCCTGTACTTTTAGAAACCGGCAGTGAGTGGGGGGTCGTAGGAGAGCTGCAAGATCCCGACGGTTTTTTACGACGTTATTCTATCTTTGAACCCTACCAAGGCAAATATAAATACACATTAGGGGCAAAACTGTTTTTTGCTGAGAATGGTTTTAGCAAATCCCCGGAATATAAGTTCAGTGATGACGGGTCTTTTATATTTCCGAAGTACGATGGTGATGAATCTGTCAAACTACTGGGACACCGTGGAAGCAGAGGGTATGAACAGACAATTTTGATAAATTACTATGGACCGGCAGGTACTTTTCCGACCTATGCCATGTCGAGTGTTTTAGACGATGCGGATTTCGATTTGAAGGATGAAGAAGATACCGATTATATGGAACTCTTTAAGAAAAATTCTGTATATCCCTACGAATTACGGTTAGCGTTACTGTCCGATTCCGTTTTACAAAAGGAAGCCTTTACTGCCCTGGCAATGGGCGATACCGCCACGGTAGATAATATCCTGGATCAGATGAATCCCTTCAAAGATAAAATTGCTCTGATTGGCGTGTCTATAGAAGAATTACACGATAATAAATATACGCCTTACTACAATTACGGAGGAAAGCGACTGCTGATGCCTGGAGTGGAAACCCACGCACATGCTATCCAGACTATGCTTGACGGCAATTTTATTAAAACACTGCCTTTCTATGGGAATATCATCATCATTTTTGTGATTGGAATATTAACAGCGTTGACCGTTAGTATAGTCCAACCGGTTTTCGGTGGGTTAATATCAGTTTTACTTGCCGCCGGCTATGTAATAGCAGCCTTCTGGATGTTCACCGAGAAGAGCATCTGGATTTACATAATTCCGGTTCTCGTCGTCATTTTGGCGAGCTACATCGGTAATGTGGTCTATCAGTTTATATCCGAACAGAAGGAAAAGAAAAAGATCCGTGGTATGTTCCAGACCTATATGAGCCCCAAAGTGCTGAAATACCTGGAAGATCACCCCGATGCCTTTAGCCTCTCCGGTGAGAAACGTGAAGCCACGATGTTTTTTTCCGATGTAGCCGGATTTACGACAATTGCCGAAAGCCTATCAGCGGAAGAATTATCAATAGTCCTGAATAAATATTTATCACCGATGACGGATATTCTGATGTCCTATGACGGCTATGTCGATAAATATGAAGGCGATGCCATAATGTGCGATTTTGGCGTTCCGATGGAAGATCCGGATCATGCCTGGAAAGCCTGCCATGCCGCTCTGGACCAACAGGCGGCTCTCGTTGATATTCGTAAAGAGATTAAAAAGGTCCATGGTGTTGATATTTATGCCAGAATGGGGGTGAATTCGGGAGTTGTTAGCGCCGGAAACATGGGCAGTGCTCAGCGATTCCAATATACGGTGATGGGCGATGCCGTGAACCAGGCCAGCCGCTTTGAGGGCGCTAATAAACAGTACGGTTCCTATATAATGATTGGTGAAGAAACCTTTAAGCGGGCTCGAGGTAAAATTGAAGCCAGAATTTTGGATAAATTAGTTGTTAAGGGGAAATTAATTCCGATTACTGTTTATGAACTAATGGCTAAAAAGGGAGAACTAACCGAAGAGCAGTCTCTCATACAGAAGTATTTTACCAGGGGCATTGAATTATATTGGCAGCGTCAATGGGATGAAGCGATAGAACAATTTCAGCTGGCGATTGCGGTTGTCGGCGCTGATCCGCCATCGCGAGTATTTATTAGACGTTGTGAGATTTATAAGGACAATCCGCCCGGTGGTAACTGGCTGGGTGAATTTGTCATGACAAGCAAATAAAGCGGACTCAATCGGGAACAATAAGGGGTGGGTTTTAGTATGAAGGTCATCGACTTCTTTTTATTTAGAATAATGGTGGCTTTTAATTGCAAAATATAAACGGTTGATTCGATGCCGGATTCGACTATATTACACAAGAGATGTAGATAAATATATTAGATTGGATGCAAAGAATGGGAATAAAAAAAGGCAAAATATTATGGATAGACGATGAAATTGATCTTCTGAGAGCCCACATCCTCTTTTTAAAAAGTAAAGGCTTTGAAGTCACGCCGGTTTCAAACGGGAGTGATGCCGTAAAACTGGTAGGGGAGATCAATTATGATCTGGTGCTTTTAGATGAGATGATGGCGGGGAAGGATGGCCTCACTACACTAAGTGAGATTAAAGAGATTAAGTCGGGATTGCCGGTCATCATGATTACCAAAAACGAAGCGGAAAGTTTGATGGAAAAGGCGATCGGGCAGAAAATAACCGATTACCTTACTAAGCCGGTCAATCCGTCTCAGGTTCTGATGGCCTGCAAAAAAGTAATCGAACGACAGCGCATATCTTCGGAGCATGTCTCGCAAAATTATATGGAAGAATTCCATGCCATATCACGCCGTCTATATGATGAATTAAAGAGTGAAGACTGGATTGAAATATATAAGAAACTGGCCCGGTGGGATATTGAATTTGACGATCACCCCGATCTGGGTTTAAAAGAAACTCTTGCGGACCAGGTGCGGGATTGTAATATTGAATACGGCAAGTTTTTGGAAATGCAATATCCTTTATGGATTCATGAAGATCCTCATTTTCGACCGATGCTTTCTCCCGATGTTATCCGGAAGACAGTTATTCCACGCCTTAAAAATAATGAAAAAGTGCTTTTTCTGGTTATTGATTGCATGCGGCTGGATCAATGGCTGACCTTTGAGCCGCTGTTATACGACTTTTATAATGTCTCCACGGATTATTATTTTTCGCTTTTACCGTCAGCGACGCCCTATTCCCGAAATTCAATCTTTAGTGGGATGTTTCCCGACGAAATTCAACAAAGGTATCCGGATATCTGGACGAAAGATGCTGAAAATGAACAGTCTATGAACCGATATGAATCTCGGATGCTTGATGATTTTATTCGGGAAGAATATCCCGATTTGAAGCAAAGCGTGAAATATGTTAAAGTATTGGATTCAAACGTCGGCTGGTCGATGGAAAAAAAACTTTCGACTTACCTGGAAAACCGTTTCATTGCCCTGGTTGTGAATTTTGTCGATATACTGGCGCACCGCCGTTCCGATTCGGAGATTCTGAAAGAGATTGTTCCCAATGAAGCCAGCTATCGTTCTATTGTGCGAACCTGGTTCAAACACTCCTGGATTTATTTGGTATTGAAGAAATTTGCCGAATATGGTTTTACTGTTATTTTAACGAGTGATCACGGTAGTATTCGGGTCCAGAACGATGTCAAAGTCATTGGAGACAAAGAGACTTCCAGTAGTATCCGGTTTAAATATGGTAAAAATTTAAATGTTCATCAGAAGTATGCAATGGTCATAAAAGATCCGGAAAAATTTCGTCTGCCGAATCTGGGAATTAACACAAATTATCTGATTGCCAAGGAAAACTTTTATTTCGTATATCCGACAAACTATCATAAATTTCAGACCTATTATCATGACACATTTCAGCATGGCGGAATGTCGATGGAAGAGACGATTTTACCCATTGTGACATTAATCCCGAAGTAATATTTTATGATTACCCTTATAACCCGTTCCGCAATAGAGACTGAAGCTCTTGGAGAAAAACTGTCCAGACTTTTGAAAAAGGGGGCTGTCGTCGCCTTTGTAGGGGATTTGGCATCCGGTAAGACAACGATGATTCGGGGAATTTGCCGTGGCTTAAAGATTCAACAGCAAGTCGAAAGTCCCACCTACACACTGGTAAATGAATATAACGGTAAAGTACCGGTTTATCATATGGATTGCTACCGGGAACATCGCATTGAAGAGTGGCTTGAACTGGGAGTTAATGATTGTTTTTATGGTGACGGGATCACTCTGGTGGAATGGGCCGATACGATTCAGGAACTGATTCCGAAAACAGCTATTCGGATTGTCATAAATCATAGAATAGAGGAGGAAAATTGCCGGGAGATTTTGATCCGGGCTTCCGGAGAGCAGGAGCGGGATTTAAAACAAATCGGCTAAAACGATGAATATTTTAGGTATAGATACAGCTACCGATAATTGCAGTGTGGGATTAGTGTGCGACGGCGCGGTTATAAACCGTAAATCCAGACCGGGACGTTCTATGGCGTCTGAACATCTGATTTCTCTAATCGATGAAACCATTGTTGATTTTATTCCATTCGGTGAAATTGAGGCTGTCGCCGTCAGTATCGGGCCGGGTTCTTATACGGGATTGCGTATCGGGCTGAGTACGGCGAAAGGTCTGGCTCTGCCGGGACAATTACCGGTATTACCTGTGCCGACCATGGCTGTACTTGAGAGTGTTGCCCGACAAAAGCTGGATTTGGATTTTATGTTGTATATCAAATCTCATCGGGATTTGATATATCATGTTTTGTCCGTTAACGGTAAGCCTCTCAATATAAAACAGCATCCTCTCGATTATGCGCCCTTATCGGAAGTGCTCGATAAATATGAGAATGTATCAACTTTTGTGGGACCCTCCGCAATAGAATTTCCACCGGATAAAAAAGTTTACAGAATATTCCCCGAAGGCGCTCATGTGGCTCTTCTGGCTCACCGCTATTATCGGGAATTACTATCCTTAACCGGAGCGGACCTGGAACCCCAATATTATAGTAATTATGAAGCGCAAAAATGGACATCACCGAAGACATCCGGCTGAGACCGGCTGACGAACGGGATCTCAGGGAGGTAATGGCCGTCGAAAAAATGTCCTTTGCATCTCCCTGGAGCATTGATTCTTTCCGGCACGAACTGTATAATCCGGTCAGTTATTTTTACATTATTGAAATACAGCGTAAATTAACAGGGTACATTATTTTCTGGATTTTTGAAGATGAATCACATATTGCTAATATTGCTATCCATTCCGATTTCAGAAAGAAGGGATCTGGCGAATATTTATTACAGTGGACAATAGAATTTGTCCGGGGAAAAGGGGCAAAAACCATTACATTGGAAGTGAATGAAAAAAATATTGCGGCCCGCAATCTTTATGATAAACTGGGATTTAAATGTGTTGGTAGAAGAAGTAAGTATTACGAAAATCGCGACGATGCTTTGCTGCTGACAAAATATATTTCGTGAGGTCTCTATGGTCGATTGGTTTAGAAGAACGAAAAAAGGATTTTTGGGAACCGAAAAGAAAGTAATTCCCGACGGTCTCTGGATTAAATGCCCGGCTTGTTCGGAATATTTATATAAGCGTGAGCTGGATCGAAACTATTGGATTTGTCCCCAATGCCGGTATCATTTTCGAGTATCCTGTGATGAATATATTAAAATATTGCTGGATGGCGAATTTGAAGAATTTAATAAAGAAATGAAATCCAACGACCCTCTGAAATTTAAAGATTCCAAGCGCTATAGCGACCGGTTGAAAGCGGCTTATAAAAAAACCGGTAACCATGATGCTGTAATAACGGTTGAAGGCAAACTGTCCGGGCGTCCGGTTGTTTTATGCGTTATGGATTTTCGGTTTATTGGCGGCAGTATGGGGTCGGTTGTGGGTGAGAAAATTGCCCGGGCAATCGATCGGGCCAGGGAAAAGAAATTGCCCTTGATGATTATATCATCGTCCGGTGGAGCCAGGATGATGGAAGGTATTTTTTCCCTGATGCAGATGGCCAAGACCAGCGCCAAATTGTCTCAATTCCACGAGCAGGGCGGCCTGTATATTTCTATATTGACTGACCCGACGACGGGCGGCACAACCGCCAGTTTTGCGATGCTGGGGGATATCATTATCGCCGAACCCGGCGCATTGATAGGATTTGCGGGTCCGCGGGTGATCAAACAGACTATTGGGAAAGATCTTCCGGAAGGATTTCAACGGTCGGAATTCTTAATGGAAAAAGGTTTTCTCGATCTTATTTGTGAGCGGTCGGAATTAAAACCGACATTAACCAAAATTCTGGATTTTTTTAATGAAAATGGATAAACCTTATTTATTAATTACCAATGATGACGGTATCGCAGCTCCGGGTATTCATGCCCTTGTTCAGGAATTACTAAAAATCGCTGAAGTTGTTGTGGTTGCCCCGGACAGTGAAAAGAGTGCGGTTGGACACGCCATTACGCTGTCGGACCCGATTCGGGTAACCT
The DNA here is from genome assembly GCA_021161185.1 of Fidelibacterota bacterium. GTDB lineage: Bacteria > Fidelibacterota > UBA2242 > UBA2242 > UBA2242 > DPVY01. The sequence goes on along the minus strand of JAGHBC010000017.1, from coordinate 4,800 downwards.
GCTTTAAAAAAGCCAATCATTGGGTGGGGCATGCTGTTTCCGGAACGCCATCCGATTGTGTCAAGATCGCCGTGGGTGCCCTGTTGGATAGACGTCCCGACATGGTGGTTAGCGGAATTAATCTTGGTTCCAATGCGGGGATTAACGTGATTTATTCCGGGACAGTTTCCGCTGCCACTGAAGGAACGATATTAGGTATTCCGTCCATAGCCGTATCACTGGCAACTTACACTGAGCCGATTTTTGAGCCCGCCGCCCGGTTTGCTTCCCATATGGTAAGAATAGTACTGTCAAAAGGATTACCGGATGGAACCTTGTTGAATATCAATGTACCGAACCTTCCGGAATCAGAAATAAAAGGCGTCAGAATTACTCGTCAGGGAATGGCGAATTTTGCGGAGACCTTTGATAAGCGAGTTGATCCGCGAAACCGCGTCTATTACTGGATGAATGGTATAAAGGAAGAGCTTCAAGCCGATGACGACGTGGATGATGAAGCCATAAAAAACGGGATAATTTCAATTACGCCGGTCAAATACGATTTAACTAACTATAATTTTATTCCTGAATTAAATAACTGGCTACCGGAGATTGTAAAAAAATGAGCCGAGCCGATAAAGTCTGGATCATTGATTTTGGGTCGCAATATACCCAGCTGATCGCCCGCCGGGTAAGGGAATTATCCGTCTATTCTGAAATTGTATTGCCGACAATCAAACCCGCCGATGTTCGTAAGAATAATGTATCCGCGATCATTCTTTCGGGGGGACCCTCCAGTGTTTATGAAGATAAAGCCCCGAATATTGATACCGGAATTTTTGAAATGGATTTGCCTGTTTTGGGAATTTGTTACGGGTTGCAGCTGATGTCCCGCCATTTTGGTGCCAGGGTGCATACCGATAATCGTCGGGAATACGGGCGCAGCGCGATTACTTTTCAAAAAGATTCAATCCTTTTCAAAGGGATATCAGGTTCCACGACGGTTTGGATGAGCCATGGTGACCATGTGGACAGCCTGCCCGAGGGATTTGATATTGCCGCCGTCTCTGAAAATAATGCTCCGGCGGCATTAATTCATCGTGAGAAGGCTTTGATGGGATTGCAGTTTCATCCGGAAGTCGCGCATACGGTCGAGGGCACAAAAATACTGAAAAATTTTCTGTTTGGCGTTGGAAAACTAAATAGAGACTGGACATCGGAACGGTTTATCGATCAGACGATAAGCAAAGTACGGGAACAGGTCGGAGGCGGTAAGGTGCTCATGGCTCTGAGCGGTGGCGTCGATTCTTCGGTTATGGGAGTTCTATTATACCGGGCGCTTGGGAAGCAATGTATTCCGGTCTTTATCAACAACGGATTGCTGCGTAAAAATGAACAATTTGAGGTTGTTCGATTTCTCAAAAAGGAGATGGGACTGCCGATCCGGATGTATAATTATTCATCCTTGTTCCTGAATGCTTTAAAAGGAGTAACAAATCCTGAGCGAAAGCGCAAGATCATTGGTCATCAGTTTATCAGGGCATTTGAAGAGATTGCCCGGAAATATACAGATTTGAAATATCTGGCACAGGGAACACTTTATCCGGATGTCATTGAGAGTCGCTCGGTGAACGGCCCCTCGCAGGTCATAAAAAGTCATCACAATGTCGGCGGTTTGCCCAAACGAATGAAGCTGGATCTGATCGAGCCGTTTAACAGGCTGTTTAAGGATGAAGTTCGTAAAATCGGTAAGGAGTTTGGCATTCCCCCTGTTATTTTGAATCGCCATCCCTTTCCCGGACCGGGATTGGCGGTAAGGATTATCGGGGAGATTACCCCCTATCGCCTGGCGTTGTTGCGCAAAGCCGACACTGTCTTTATCGACGAATTAAAATCGTCGGGAGAATATGACCGCGTCTGGCAATCTTTTGCCGTATTGATTCCGGTGAAAACGGTGGGGGTCATGGGCGATCAACGGACCTATGAAAATGTAATTGCCTTACGGTCGGTGAACAGTAGTGATGGTATGACGGCGGATTGGTCGCCGTTGCCTTACCAGGTTTTAAGCCGGATAGCGAGCCGTATTGTCAATGAAGTCAGGGGAATTAACCGGGTTGTGTATGATATAACCTCAAAACCACCCGGTACAATCGAATGGGAATAATTAATAAGAAAAGAATTTTGCAGATATATTATATGAAGTTTTGGAAATTAATACTGATATTAGTGGCGCTAATTAGTTTATCGGTTTCTCAGGAAATTCTGATGGACACAGAACCCGAATTGGTTGAATTTGTTGAGCCGGTTGATTCTTTGAGAATCCTCTTTGATGAGGGTGTTCAGTCTTATAATGATGAACGTTATTGGGATGCTTTGAATATATTTGAACGGCTTAATGCCATCCCGATGTCGGAAAACCATCTGCTTAGTGCCTCAAGTTTGATGCTGCTCAAAACCTGTCTAAGGTTGGGCGATCCGGGCAGAGCCATTCAATTGGGGCGGGAGTTTATTCTGATTCATAAGACTTCAAAATACCTCGATGATGTGAAGTATGCTCTCGGCGAAGCTTATCTGATAAGCGGTTCCTATAATGAAGCAATATATCAATATCTCGATGTTATGCGGATTTCTGATGAAGAGCGGCTGCGCTATCTTAGCAAAAAGATGGTTGAGACGATTACCGATCTTTTTATGAGCAGCGCTGAACTTAAGGCATTCCGGGATAATTCTCATGAGGATTTTCACAGACTTTTTCTTTCATTGAAATTGGCTGAAAAATACCATGCCGAAGGTGATAAAAAACAGGCTGAAAAAGAGCTGCGCTCGGGTAGAAATATCATTAAAGATCCATATTTTAACAGAGAATATATTGTTACCCTGGAAAAACTGCGTAAACGTACCCGGGAAAACATATATATTGGCATAATACTGCCGTTATCCGGACCTATGGCAGGTATCGGTTCGGATCTTTTAAATGGAATGCGTTATGCTTTGAATCAATTCAGGGCGAACTATGACAGGGACATTGCGGCAATTGTAATGGATAACCACGGCGAGGTAGTTAAGAGTATCAGGAAGGCTGAATATTTATGCAATAACCCCAAAGTCAAGGCTATCATCGGTCCGGTGACGAGTGAAAACACTATTGCCGTCGCTGCGGTTGCCAATCAGCGCCAAATTCCAGTAATTACGCCTACGGCTACGAATAGTGAGATTAGTTCTCTCGGACCCTTTGTATTTCAGGCTAATGTTGATTATGATAACCTTGGTCGGTTTCTTGGCAAATATTGTACCGATGTTTCCAAAGTAAATACAGTTGCCACTCTGTCCCCTGCCGATAAGTTCGGTAAAGAGATGACCGATGCATTCTGCCGGTCTGTTGATGACGCCGGCGGAAGAATTGTTTCTCAGCAGTGGTATCGCGGCGAACCGGAAGAGCTTAAACGGCAGTTCTCTGTTATCCGTGAAGCAGGCTTGCTGATTTCCCGGGAAATGTTAGAGCAGAAAATTGCAAAAAACAAAGAGCGCTTATTGCAATATGCAGATTCCGACAGTCTGTGGCAGACCGACAGTATTTTTGTGGATATATATGATGATAAATACCGGATATTTACAGCGGACTCCGAATATGTTGTTGATCTCAATGAGGCTTTGATCCTGACAAAGCTGATGGATTCCACGGAATTTTTAATTCCGGAAAAGGATTCATTGGAATTCAGAATTAATTCGATTGACGGTTTATTGGTTCCCGCCTATGCCAGCGATTTGAAAATGTTGATCCCGCAGCTGGAATACTATAACCTGAGCGCTAAAATATATGGAAGTGGCAACTGGAATGAACCCACATTGTTGAAAAAACATCCCAAAATTGCCCGGAACATCACATTTATTTCGGATTTTTATATTGATGAAGATTCCCGTTTTTATAAAAACTTTGAGCATTATTATTCCCGGCTGATCGGCTCTAAACCCGGTCGCTTCGATCTGTATGGCTATGACACGATGCGCGCCTTACTTTCGGTCTTTGACGAGGGCGATTATAGTAGAGAAGCCATCCGGAGGAAATTAGCGCAAATGCCGACATACAAAGGAATTTGTCGTAATATCTCCTTTCGCGGGAATCGTCCGCGAGTTAATTCCTGCGCATTTATTTTGACTATGAGCGGGGGCAAAATCAAACCCGTTGCAGCCATCGAAAATGGTGACATAATTCCTTATTCACCACGATATTAAGCATGTTTAATGCAGATCATATCAATGTTACCGTCTAAAGAGCTCATAGAAAAGTGATATACAAAATAATAAAAATATAATTCGTTGGTTGATCAGAAAAGAGAAAATAAACTCACAATTCCCAGAAAAAGTAAAAGTTCATTGAAAAAAGACATAAGTTGGATAAAAAAAGTTGAACTCTGAAAAGTGTCAATCCAAGCAGAGAATCGAAAAAGTAAGCATAATAACCCCATCTGATATTTCTTTATGAAAGAATTGTAGAACGGAAGAATAATTCCACATAATGAAAAGATTAAGTGATAAAATTCGTGATTAAGCAAAGCAGAAAAATATACAGAAGATGCTCTGGATCATTATTTGCATAAGATGAAATTGGATTGTAGAAGAAGAAAAAAAAGATGTGAGTTGATTGAAAAGCGACTGAAAGGTATGGAATTTTTTTTATTTCAAAATATTATCTGTGATCCACTCGTAAAAGGTCACGCCTTAAAATTTCTGAATTGATGGCAATATACAAGCCTATTTTCCGATCTTTCTCTGAAAACTGTGAAAAAGTTAATAATGGCTAAAAATATCATAATAAGAAGG
>JAGHBC010000067.1 GCA_021161185.1 Fidelibacterota bacterium | reverse complement strand
GATGTAAAAATAGTAAGAAATTATAGTGTTTTAAATCAGTATGAAGTAACAAAACTATTTGTGCTTCATAAGAGAAGTTAATTTAACAACTTAAGGAGGAAGAAAATGAAAAAGCTATGTACAATTATTGCCTTGTTGTCTCTCGTTTTTTGTGCCGGAAATGTTTTTGCTCAAACAGAGATGAATATTTCCTGGAGTGATCATGGAACAGCGATTTTGGATTCCATTGGTGGCGCCAAGTATATTCTTGCCGGCGTTGATGTTGATAAGGATGGTAAAAAGGAATTCATCGTTCCTATTGATTACGGAGTATTGGACGGGAAAGGCGCTCGCCAGATTGCTGTTTTTGAGAATGTTGGCGATGATGATTATGAACTTGTATGGTCATATCTTTTCCCAGGCGAGGCTGCCGGTGAATTGACCCAGCCGGCGGTTGGCGACCTTGACGGCGATGGAAATCTTGAGATTCTTGCCATTCATGTCCAGCCTGAAGAAGTCGATTCCACTTTAGCCAACTTTTATGTTTTCGAATGTGTTGGTGACAACGACTATGGCACAGAGCCTACGGTGTCATGGGATTTGGGTGACGATCATCGCAATAATATTCGTTGTGCAGCAGCAGCAGATATGGATAATGACGGTAAAGATGAAATTATTCTGACCTCAAGAAACGCAGACCCGGGTGTCGTGATTGCTTCTGTAAGCGATTTTGATCTTCCCGTATGGACCAAAAAGCATGAAGACAGTGACAGTTATGAGGCTTTTGACATGGCAAGCGTAGCGATATGCGATATGGATGGTGACGGATATAAAGAAGCGGTAATGACTCCTCTTCAGGATGCAGCACAGCTTGATCTGTATATAGTTGAGTATGACGGAAGCGACTTTCAGCTTATCAAACCTGCTCCGAGCGCTTTTTTTGGTAAAGGAGCGCTGCATGCTCTCGACGTTGCTGACTTAGATAATGATGGCAAAGACGAGCTTTATATAGGCGCTGTAGAGAGAGGCTTATTGTATGTGGTAACCAAACCTACCGGTGATATTCTTGATGTTGGTGCAACGGATATCCATTTTATCGGAAAGGTTGAACATCCGGATTACGAGGCAGACACAGGTTGGATGCCGGGCGGCACGCTTGGCGACCCTGACGGCGACGGCAATATGTCTTTCTTAGGTTCTGCTTCCGGCACTGTTGGCTGTGGAGTTCATGACTGGGAATATCAGGGCGGCGATGTTACAAGCGCTGACAGCTGGGATTATTCGTACATTAGCATAGACTTAGGCTGGGGCACTGATTTTTTCATATACGGGATTGATTTTGCCGAAGACATGGACGGCGACGGAAAAGGCGAGATCTTAGTCGCTCGGGGTAATGCGAATATTGGACACACAGCTCCCGTTGTATATGTGACAGAATTCGCCAGGATAACTGGCGTATCTCCTGAATTATCCTCACACACTGTACCGGAAGTGTTTATACTGAAGCAAAATTATCCTAATCCTTTTAATCCGACAACACAGATTTCCTATGAAGTTTATAATTCAAGTAAAATTAGCTTGGAAATTTATAATATCTTTGGGCAAAAGGTCAAAACTCTTATTGATAATCGTTATCATCAGAATGGAACATATAATATTTCATGGAATGCTTTGGATAACAGAGGATATAGAGTTTCCAGTGGTGTTTATTTTTACACTTTAAGAGCAGGCGATTTTATTGATACAAAGAAAATGGTACTAATTAGATGATAATTTTGATAATATGTGTGTAAATGAACATTAAATAAAAAACCCCATCCGAAGGGGTGGGGTTTTTTAACTCTGTTTTGGTATTACAAAATATTGTGATTGATGACGTATTGGGGGTGTTGTTGATGAAGAAAAAATATTTTTGTGCGATTTTGCTCATTATCAGTATTCATTTCAAAGTTTCCCTCCTTTGGGCCGGCACAACTGGAAAAATTTCCGGTGTAATCACAGACACTGAAACCGGGATAGCATTACCCGGAGTTAATGTTGTGGTAATTGGGACAAACTTAGGAGCTGCTACGGATAGAAACGGATATTTTGCGATATTAAATGTCTACCCCGGCACTTATGATATAAGAATATCGATGATTGGGTATAAACCTGTAAAAATTGAAGGCGTTAATGTATCTGTGGATTTGACTACAAACGTTGATTATCAAATGGAATCAACCGTTTTGGATCTTGGTGAAACAGTTATAGTTATGGCACAGAATAAACTGGTGCGTAAAGATCGCACTTCCACAGCAGCTGCTATAGGCAGCGATGAAATCTCCAATATGCCTGTTGAAGAGTTCAAACAGATATTAGAACTTCAGGCTGGCATCGTAACAGGTTCTGGCGGGGATACTCATATGCGTGGTGGAAGAGCGAGCGAAGTGTCCTACCTGATTAACGGAGTTTCGGTTACTGATCCCTTTTCCGGTGATATCGCTGTTGAAGTCGAAAACACCGGAATTCAGGAGGTACAAGTAATAAGCGGCACATTTAATGCTGAATATGGTCAGGCAATGTCAGGCATTGTGGAAGTAGTTACAAAAGAAGGTGGAGAAAATCTGTCCGGACAATTTTCCTGCTATACCGGAGATTACTTAAGCAATCATTCGGAAACATTTTTAAATATTAATGACTTTGAACCGTTCAGCATATATAATGTTCAGGCTAGTCTTAGCGGTCCAATCCCTTTCCTTGGGGAAAAGTTTTCGTTTTTCAGTACCGGAAGAATATATAATACGAATGGATGGTTGTTTGGTCGTAGAATATTTAATCCATCAGATTCATCGGATTTTAATTCTCCTGATCCGGAAGAATGGTATATTGAAAAAACTGGCGATAATAAAATTGTGCCGATGAATCCTTATAATAAAAAAACAGGACAGGTTAAATTGACATACAGACCATCTAGTAAAATTAAATTTAACTATGAATTTATAATAAATAAAATATACTATCG
>JAGHBC010000092.1 GCA_021161185.1 Fidelibacterota bacterium | reverse complement strand
GTATGCAGCAGTTTATGGCTTTTGTGTCCGCAGGGACCATCTTTTAGAAATTCACCATAAAGTCTGATGACAGCCGGATTCTCATAGGATTTGCGCACTTCGGCAGAGGCGTCTTCGGCATAGATTGCTTTGGCGCGCGCCGACCGGATTTCTTCGTTGGTCGGAATTGGCATACCGCCGCCGCCGAGACATCCGCCCGGGCAAGCCATGAATTCAATAAAGTGACATTCACTCATTTTTCCGCCGGCTTTAATATCATCGAGAATTTTCTTGGCATTAGCGGTTCCATGGGCGACCGCAACTTTGAGAGTAACGCCTTTCAGCCATTCCCAATCAGGAACGAGATGTTTGACGAGTTCCGGAACCGGTCCGACTTTGGTAATCGGAAGTTCGACATACCGGATTCCTTCAAAACCGCGCAGCGGGACAATGTTGGCATGATCGAAAATATTTTCAACCTTTTCGCCGGTAACTAATTCGTAAACCGTACGCATTGCGGATTCCATTACGCCGCCGGTGACGCCAAAAATGACTCCTGAGCCTGTTGCTGTTCCAAAAGGATCGTCGAAGTCGGATTTTTTCATGTTAACAAGATCGATGCCGGCTTCTTTGAACATTTGGGCTAATTCGCGGGTAGTCAGACCGTAATCTATATCCTTAAACCCGGAATCATTCATTTCAGGGCGATTGCATTCGAATTTTTTGGCGGTACAGGGCATCAATGCAACTGTCACAATATCAGCCGGATCGATATTATTCAGTTCGGCATAATAGGTCTTAATGACCGCCCCGAACATCTGCTGCGGACTTTTTGCCGAGGACAAATGAGGCAGCATTTCAGGATAAAAATGTTCGATATATTTTATCCAACCCGGTGAGCATGAAGTGAATTGCGGAAGTACGGGGCTTTCTTTTTTTACCAAGGCTTTGTAAAGTTTAATGAGTAACTCAGTGCCTTCTTCGACAATTGTTAAATCAGCCGAAAAGTTGGTGTCAAAAACTTTGTCGAAACCGCAATAACGTATGGCTGTATTCATCTCAAATGTCAGTGGTGTTCCGGGTTCCAGCCCAAAGCATTCACCGATTGCCGACCGGGGAGCGGGGGCGGTTTGAATGACGACATGCTTTGTTGGGTCGTCAATAGCAGCCCAGATCGTGTCTGAAGGGTCATTGGCATGTAGAGCGCCAGTGGGACAACGGTTAATACACTGACCGCAATTAATACAGATTAATTCCGCCATAGGGTTATCCATGAAGGTGCCGATATGGGTTTCGGCGCCCTTATTAAGCGCTTCATAAACGCCGACTTCCTGCAGATCGATACAGGTTCGTACACAACGGCGGCACATGATACATTTATCCATATCGCGGACGATTGCATAGGAAGATTCATCGCGACCGTAAGTCGGTTTGTCAACATGCCCGAAACGGTAGAAATCGACGCCATACTCATTAGCGAGTTTCTGAAGTTCGCAATTGTTGTTACGTACACAGCTGTAACATTCACCGTAATGGTTTGACAGCAGCAGATCAAGAATATGGCGACGAGCCTGACGTACTTTCCGGGTGTGAGTATGAACCTTAATCGGCTGGTTAATCGGGAAAGCGCAGGAAGCCTGGAGGGTTCGGTAGCCTTCAATTTCGACGACACAAATTCGGCAGACACCGCTGATACAGAGGTCTTCATGATAGCAGAGTGTCGGAATATGGATACCAAGTTGTTTGGCTGCTTCCAGAATCGTTGTTCCCATCGGTACTTTGATTTCTTTGTCGTCGATGGAAACTTTAATTAAGGCGCCGATTGCTTCGGTATTAACCGGTGTTTTTACAGCAGCCGTAATAGTACTCTTGGGTGATCTGGTTACTTCTTCGAATAATTTTTCTTTTTCTTGCATAACTCTCCTCCTTAGTCTGCTTCCGGCACGCGGCCAAGGATTTCAGATTTAAAATTATCTACGATTGACAGGAAAGCATTAGGGCTGGATTGACCCAAGCCACATTTGGAAGCGATCTGAATCGTCTCGCCTAATTTTTTCAATTCATTCAGATAGGTTACTGAGCAGCGTCCTTCTTCCAGCATTTCCAAACCTTCAAGCAACTTTGGATTGCCGTCACGGCAGGGAGTGCACTGACCGCAGGATTCTTCCACGAAAAATTCGAGGAAATTTTTGGCAACCTGCAACATGTCGGTATCGGGACCGAAAACGATAATTGATCCGCCTGATCCGATGTCCTCATAAGCGATGGTGCGGTGGAAGTCTTTTTGGGCGATGCAATGCCCGGAAGCGCCGCCGATCTGAACGGCTTTCGCATTTTCACCGCCAACCTCTTTTAATAATTGAGCGACGGTTATTCCAAAAGGCAATTCATAGATACCGGGGTTTGCACAATCGCCGGAAATACTGAAAATTTTCATCCCTTTGGATTTTTCAGTACCATGTTCGTTGAACCATTCGGCGCCTTTGACTACAATGAGAGCGGCGTCAATAAAGGTTTCAACATTGTTGATAATAGTTGGATTGCCCTGGAATCCCGTATCAACGGGGAAAGGCGGACGATTGCGCGGTTCGCCGCGGAAGCCTTCGAGGGATTCAATCAGCGCGGTTTCTTCACCGCAGATATAGGCGCCGGCGCCCATACGGATTTGCAGATCGAAACTAAAACCTTTTTTACCGAGGATATTGTCACCCAGCAAATTATTTGCCCGGCGTTTTTCAAGGGTTTCTTCGAGATATTTTTTCATATAAAGATATTCAGCCCGAAGATAGATAAAGCCCTTTTTTGCGCCGATTGTATAAGCGCCGATAGTCATACCGTCTAATACGGTATCGATATGTTCATAAAGCAACATACGATCTTTGAATGTACCCGGTTCGCCTTCATCGGCATTACAGATGACGTATTTGTTATCACCTTTGGCTGCACCTGCCAGTTGCCATTTAATAGCAGTCGGAAATCCGGCACCGCCGCGACCCTTAAGACCAGATTCGCGAATGATTGCAATTATTTCTGAGCGGGACATTTTCAGGGCGGCTTTCAACGCATCGCCAGATTCTAATCCATGTTTAAGAATCGGACCGCTTTTTTTAACATCCGACGGTACGACTTTTGGAAAATCACTTTTCAGAAAATCACGACGGCAATCGGCAATGATTTGAGATGCTTTTTCAGCATCGACTTTAGCGAAAAGGCGATCATTGACCAACACGGCAGGCCCCCGATCGCACATTCCGAGACAATTTGTATACTTAAGGGTGAACATACCGTCTTTGGTTGTCTCTCCGAATTTAATGCCCAGCTCATTTTCCAACTGCCGGGCGACATTAGCTTTGCCGGCAAGATCACAGGAAATCGTGCGACACAGCCGAATAACATATTTACCTTGTTTCTCTTTTGTTTGGAAGAAGCTGTAGAAACTCGCAACACCTTCGACTTCAACCGGGTGAATTCCAAGAGAATGAGCAACTTCCTGCATCACAACATTTGGGAGATATCCGTAGATATCCTGAAGATCCTGAAGAATCGGTAACAATGCCGAGCGGTCGTTTCCGTATTTATCTTTAAGACCATTAATTTGTTCATTCACTTTTTGTCTATCGATAATTTGCATTTAATGTTCTCCTTATTTCCCAAGAAGTTTGTTGATTTTTTCCAACAGAATATTCGGCATAATTGGTTTTTGCTCAAAATCATCAACAGGAACCATTTCGCTGTCTTTGTCAAAATCCATACCGGCTACCTGTCCGATACTGGTTAGCATCAGAATAGGCGTCGTTTTTGATTTTTTCTTGAGATTTTGCGCCATGACGAACCCGTCGTCCGGTTGATCCATCATCACATCGAGTAAGACAAGATCCGGCTGAAGCTCATCAAATTTTGCCATACCCTCCTGGCTGGAATTTGCAACGATGACATCAAATCCATTACTTGTCAATACGATTTTTACAGCGGAAACAAAATCCACATCATCGTCGACAATTAATATTTTCGCCATTAACAGTCCTCCTTTTAAATTATAAATTTTGCACGATAATCCCTTAGTCACACTATTTTTAAAATAGCCTGATAAAAAATGTCGATGTCTGCGGTTTTATCGTCGGTGATTCAGGTACATTTAGAAATTTTGCACCTAAAACGCATTGTAAAGTTGTCAATAAAGCGTCATAGCGCCGTAATTTAATAAATAAAATCTAAAGGGAAACTTAAATCTTCTTTTTTTTTATAGTGCCGGAGTATTGGAGCAATGCAGAATCCGATCCCTTTATTTCCCAAATTTTATTTCCCGTTCTGGGACTCTGCTCCGGAACGTATTCGTAGAGGCTATGGAGTATAACCCCGTAGCCAGAATACGAGTCGGGGCTGTCTCAGAATGGTAGCTTCGGGTCTTTTTACGATTCCATCATATTTAATATCTGACATTATGGCGATTTAAATAATTTGGCATGATATTCGTAATCTCCTGATACGCTTTTCAATAATAATGCGAATAATAATATAAGGAGCTACCTGATGGTAAAAAAATCAGCCAATTCAAAAAAAACCTACAAGTTTAAAGCGGAGCTTAATCGGTTACTTCACCTGATCGTGCATTCACTGTATACCCACCCCGAAGTTTTTCTGCGGGAATTAATATCAAACGCTTCCGATGCATTAAATAAAATTCGTTTTATGCAATTAACGAATCAGAATATAGCCGATCCGGATGCAGAATTGAAAATCAAAATTAGTCTTGACTCCAAAAAGCAGCTTTTTACAATAGAAGATAGCGGTATCGGAATGACCCGGGATGAACTAATTAATAATATCGGCACAGTGGCAAATTCCGGCACATTGAAGTTTTTAGAAGAAATTCAAAAGAACGGTAAAGCTCAAGAAAGCGATTTGATAGGACAATTTGGCGTCGGATTCTATTCGGTATTTATGGTAACCGATGAGGTTATAATAGAAACCCGGCATGCCGACCCCGACTCAAAAGGTTATCGCTGGATATCAAACGGTAAAGGATCCTTTACAATAGAGGAGATCGACCGGAAAAAACGGGGAACATCGATTAGTTTTCGACTTAAGGATGAGTACAAAGAGTTCAGTGAAGATTACCGGGTAAAATCAATTGTTAAAAAATATTCCAACTTTGTTAATTTTCCGATTGAGATAGACAAGGAAAAAGTGAATTCCGTTGACGCCCTGTGGCGGCGGTCAAAAGATGAGTTGAAAGAGGAGGAATTAAATGAATTCTATAAGTTTGTCGCCAATGATTTCGAGCCTCCACTTGGACATTTACATCTTTCTATTGAAGGAGCGGTTAATTTTAAAGCCTTGATATTTGTGCCTCAAAAAGCGCCCATGAATCTTTTTTATGATATGGAGAATAAAGGAATTCATCTATATGCGAACCGCATTTTTATTCAGGATGACGCTAAAGAACTTTTTCCTGAATATTTAAAGTTTTTACGGGGAGTGGTCGATACCGAAGATTTGCCTTTGAATATTTCCCGTGAGGTAACTCAACACAGCCCGGTTATGGCAAAGATTAAATCCATTCTGACAACCCGGGTGTTAAGTATGTTGGAAGATTGGGCTAAAAATGACGCCGGGAAATATGAAAAATTCTATAAGAACTTTGGTCCGCTGTTTAAGACCGGGATCAATAGCGACTTTGGTAACCGGGATAAAATTCTAAAACTGCTGCGTTTTGAATCGACTGCAAAACCCAAAGGGGAGTTGGTTTCATTCGACGATTATGTATCTCGAATGAAGAAGAACCAGAATGAAATTTATTATCTGTCCGGGGAAAACAGGGATATCCTCGAAAAAAATCCAAATCTTGAATATTTCAAGAAAAATGACATTGAAGTATTGCTGTTAACAGATCCGGTTGACGTTTTTATAGTTCCCTCTATCAATGAATATGAAAAAAAATCGCTAAAATCGATAGAAAAAGCGGACATTAATCTTGAAGAAGAAAAAAAAGATAAAGGCGATTCCTCTGAAAATGAGGCGCTCAATGATACGATGGTAGAATCATTGATTGCCGTCTTTAAAGAAACTCTTGGTGACAAAGTAGAAGATGTAATAACCTCGAAAAGATTAGTAAATTCGCCTGTTACTCTGGTGGTTGGCAAAGAGGGACTTGATCCACAGCTGGAACGTATGATGAAAATGATGAACCAGGAAGTAACTCCTCAAAAGAAAATACTCGAAATCAATCCACGACACCAATTGATTAAGAATCTTTCAAGGCTCAATATTGGCAACAGCCACGATCCTATATTGCGGGAATCAATTCTTCAATTATATGAATCCGCCTTATTAATTGATGGCAACCTGGCAAATCCGTCCGAATTTATTCAAAGGATGACCAGTTTAATGGAAAAAGCGACAAAATAATTCACTTTCCATTTTCCATTTTTCTAAATACCTTCAAGGTAATTATTACTGAGAAGGTATTTTGTTTTTTTTAATTATATTTGCAACTAAGACAGATCATTCGAGTTAAACTAAAGTTGCATGGCAGGAAGTAACGAGGGAAGACATTTGTTCGTTGACTGGGCTAAAATATTTGTAAAATCCGGCAATGGCGGCGCCGGCGCGGTCGCTTTTAGACGGGAAAAGCATGTTCCCAAAGGTGGCCCAAGCGGTGGGGACGGTGGTCGGGGAGGAGACGTCATCGTTAAAGTCGATAAAAATTTATATACCCTTCAGGATGTGAAATATCACAAATCCTATAAAGCCAAAAATGGCGGTCCCGGGCAGGGCAGTAATAAAAAGGGTTTAAATGCAGGATCAATTGTGATCAAAGTTCCTCAGGGTACGGTTATAAGTGACGAAGATACCGGAGTCGTCATTGCAGATTTGGCTGGCGAAAGCGATTCTGTCGTTGTTGCTAAGGGTGGAAAAGGCGGACGCGGGAATGCCACATTTGCTACGTCAACAAACAGGGCACCACGCTATGCCGAACCGGGTATTCCGGGCGAGGAGAAAAATTTAATCTTTGAATTGAAAGTTATTTCCGATGTTGGGCTCGTCGGTTTTCCAAATGCCGGGAAATCCACATTAATTTCGAAATTGACCGCCGCCAAGCCTAAAATTGCCGATTATCCGTTCACGACCCTGACGCCAAATTTGGGAATTGTTAAATACGGCACTTTTCGCAGCTTCATAATAGCGGATATTCCTGGTCTTATAGAAGGCGCCCACCAGGGTAAGGGATTGGGCTATCGTTTTTTGCGGCATCTGGAACGAACCAGGCTGCTTGTATTTCTCGTCGAAATCACCGCCGAAAATATTTTAGAGCAATACAATACTCTAAATTCCGAACTGAATAAATATCTTAATATATTTCAATCCAAACCCCGCTTACTGGTACTGACCAAATCAGACCTTGAACCGGAAGTCAAATTGCCGGAGATTTCCGGTTTTCAGGAATCCGATGTAATCGCAATTTCCGCTGTTAGCGGCTATGGATTGGATCAATTGCTCGATAAAATCGTCAAAATATTAGAAAGCCATGAATAATCAACAGATAGCATTAAAACTTATGTCCGTACCGGGATTAGGCCCCCGGAGGATCCTGAATATTTGGCGTAATTTTAAAGAAATTGACCAGGTATTTCATGCCAGCATTGAGGAGATATGCTCAGTTCCGGGCATTGACGCCCGAATCGCCCGATGTATCAAATCAACTGACAATGAAGACTTCATTGCATCTCAGTTAGAGATTCTTTCTAAGAGCCCGTTCCAAATGACAACCCTGTTTGATCAGTCGTATCCGGCGCAATTAAAAAATATATATGATCCGCCTGTCATACTGTACCATCATGGTGATTTTACCGACAGAGATCATGACGCCGTTGCTATCGTCGGAACCCGAAAACCGACGTCTTACGGTAAATCTTTAACAGAAGAGCTCGTTAAAGGATTAGTTGGGCAAGGGGTCACGATTGTCAGTGGTTTTGCCCGCGGAATTGATTCGACAGCCCATAAATCTGCACTGTTGAATGGCGGACGTACAATTGCAGTACTCGGTAATGGGATTGACCGGATTTATCCGCCGGAAAACAGGGAGTTGCGATCGCAAATCGTTGAAAACGGAGTCTACTGCTCGGAATTTCCCTTTGGGACAAAACCCGATGCAACGAATTTTCCGAGAAGGAATCGAATTATTTCCGGCTTGAGTTTAGGGGTGGTTGTTATAGAGGCAGGACAAAAAAGTGGCGCAATTCTAACCGCTTATTATGCCAATGACCAAAGCCGGGAAGTATTTGCGCTACCCGGCAGAGTGGACGATTTGAAAAGTCAGGGAACAAATCAACTCATTCAGAAAGGGGCAAAATTAATCACTGACGTTGATGACATTCTTGAAGAGATTGATCGTATCCGTAAATTTCCGGTAACAGCGCGACAATTACATATTGAGTTTAAGTTGGCAGGAGAGGAAAAGGCTATATATGATATACTCTCAAACGAGCCCATAGATATCGATTCACTGGCGGAAAAATTAAAAAAGTCACCCTATGAAATACTGCCTACATTATTGACCCTTGAATTAAAAGGACATGTTCGGCAGTTAGCCGGTAAAATGTTTATCAGGGTTACATAGTTGAGAATTATATGAGAAAAATATTAGACTTTGGAATTATTATTGCTTTGATTGCAATGCCGCTGGCGGTTTTTGCAGAGAATGAGAATCAGCAATCTCCGGTAAGGATATATAATCTTGAAGATTGGGTTAGTTTTAAGAACTGTAACTATCCGACCAGTTTGAGCGTCGGCAATGAATATGTCTATTACGGAACGAATGGCGGCGTGATTCCCTTTCACAGATATGGGCGTTACTGGCAGGATCCCTATACCGTCAGTGATTATATGGCAGATGATTATATTTCGGCAGTGCTGTTTGATCCAACAACCAGCTATATCTGGGTGGCTAACGAGCAGGGGATCAGCTATTTAACACCTTCTGCTGAAAATTGGGAAAATGTATCAAAGCGCAGATTGGGAATTCCGGATTCCGAATCGATTATTCGCTTAGGTTATGACATGAGCTCTGTCTGGCTTCAGACTTCTGATGGCGCTTTAAAAACACTGAACAAGTATCTCGGATTTTATCGTGGTTCTGCAGATAATCAATCGGATTTAATTAAATGGGCGCCCAGCCGTCTGGATCCTTTGCCCTCCTTACAGAAATATTTTATTAATCAACCTTACCGATTTGAACATGACGGCTTAATCTATGATGATAATTTCCGCAGCTTTCCCATCAGCATTATTTTTACCGATACAAATCTCGATCTATATGGTGGTGTATGGGGACTTGGTCCCGTGACAGGTGATGTAAATGTAAAAACAATGACTGTACATCCGATGGGTCCTTTACAAAACAGTATTAGCGCTTTAACTTTGGCGAATAATAAAATCTGGATGGGGAGTTATTCCGATCAAATAACTTCGGATTTTGACAGGTCGGGGGTCTCCGTAATGGATTTAAAGACCGGTATTTGGGAATATTATGAGACCGGTATTATTCCGGAGATTGCGACGCAAAATATTAATGATATTGCATTTGGGCAAAATACACTTTGGATTGGTACAGACCAGGGATTAACAATTTTTAATACTCAGAAAAACCGTTGGAAACGATATTCGATGACAAAAGGACTGCAAGACGAAATCATCTGGACAATAGCCCTGGAAGATTCCGTCGCATGGATCGGAACCCCCCTGGGCTTGAATAAAATATCGCTGCCGACTTTTAAAATAAAACGGATATATTTGAATCGTGACAAGATGAAATTAAAAATCTTTAAAATTGTGGCTACCCAAAAAAATATATGGATAGGAACGGATAACGGACTATATTCCATTGACAAATTTCATCATAATGTCGAACATTATGACATGTTCGGAGAAAAAACAGATATAGATGATCCCGTGGCAGCAGATTTTATCGCCATTGCTTCCAATGATTCCATTTCCGTCTTTAGCCGCTTTGAAGGCTTGTTGTTATACGAACACGATACGGAGCAATTTAAAGTCGTTCCTCAAGTGTTTAACATGGCAAACCTGTATATCTATGATATGGCTTTGGATGACGATTACCTGTGGGTTGCCACAAATGATGGTGCCTATCTGATCCGCCTTGCGGATTATTATACGGAACACTACACCGAGTCGGATGGATTGGCGGGCAATCTCGTCTATAAAGTACAAATTGCCGGTGAAGATGTCTGGTTTGGTACAAATTGCGGACTCACGCGCTATAAATGGAGACGGTATGCGGATTAATTCTATGCTTATATTTTTTACTGTAATTATGCTGATTTTTCAGCCTGTTTCAGGGAAAAATGAATCACGGGTCAAATATAACGAAAAATCGGATATTCCGTTTTTTTATTATGATGTAATTACTTATCCAATCGAAACAAGAGATTCAGTAAATCTGGAAGTGGTTATTAAAGTTCCTTTTGATGCCGTGCAATTTATTAAAAAAGGGCGCAGATTCTCTGCAAAATATGAAATATCAATCATGCTGCTTGACGAAGATGAAGCAAAAGTTGCCTCAAAAATCTGGCGACAGGAATTATTGACGGAATCTTTTGAAGAGACAAATTCACAAGAATTATTTGATGTTAATAAAGTTGTTTTTAAGGTATTGCCTAATAAACTTTTTTTAACGATCGGGGTTCTTGATCTCGATACGAAAAAAAGCAGCTTCAGAAAAAAAACAATTGATGCCAGTGACTTTTATCGCAAAAGGATAACTCTGAGTAATATCCGCATTATTGAACAGGAATTTCAGACTAAAGAGGGTAAAACCGAAGATATCATATCAGTGGAAGGAACCATAACCGATTCTAAGTCGGAATTTCAAGCCTCTTTTGATGTTTTATCTGATGGTGGGAAGGGCAAAATTGATTATTCCATTAAAGATATGGAAAATACCGTGCTTTTTTCCGAATCTTTAAATGACAGCTTTATACAAGGGGTGTCCAAAAGAAAACTGACTATCAATAGATCAAAACTTGGATTTTCAAAATACCGTCTTGAGATTACAGTAACGATAGGTGAAGAAAAAGTTTCAAGTGAACGTGTATTTCAACTGCGCTGGCTGGGTATGTCAAAACTTATTGACAACCTTGATAATGCTATCGAACAGCTGCGCTACATTGCCAGTTCCAAAGAGATCAAAGATATGCAAAAAGCCAAGCCGGAAGTAAAAAAAGATAAATTTGTAGATTTCTGGAAAAGCCGTGATCCGTCGCCCGGCACAAATGAAAATGAAATAATGAACGAATATTATAAAAGAGTTCTGTATTCCAATGAACATTTTTCCGGATTTCTGGAAGGGTGGAAGACCGATATGGGAATGGTATTTATCCTTTTTGGTCCGCCCAGCGATATCGAACGACACCCCTTCGAAATTCAATCCAAGCCCTATGAAATCTGGTATTATTACGAGATCAACCGGACCTTTGTTTTTGTAGATCAATCGGGTTTTGGAGATTATCGCCTCTTAACACCCTATTACGAAAATATATATGAACGCTATTAAACAGGGTTAGCATGCAACCGCATCGTATCGCAATTATTGAAGGAGACGGAATCGGACCCGATTTGATTGCCCAGGTTGATAAAATTGCGAACCTGTTAAATTCGAAATATAATTCCAGCATTGAAATCTCTAAGTTTCCTTACGGTGCCGATTATTACCTTCAGACGGGAATATCACTGCCGACGGAATTTGTTGAACAGCTTTCGAAAAATTATGATGTTATTTTGCTGGGACCTCTGGGAGATCCGAGAATTCCCGATATGAAAAATGCCAAAGATATTATTCTCGGCTTTAGACATCAATTGAATTTATCCATGAACATTCATCCTGTAAAATTATACAGAAGTTGGCTTTCATCGATGAAAGATACTGAAATAAAAAAGACAGATTTTCTTATTATCCGGGAAAATACGGAAGGCTGTACCGCATTATCTGAAAATTCTATCAATAGAGGAAAAGATACGGAATTAGTCCTGCGTTCCGGTATTATCACCCGGAAAAATGTGGAACAGTTTATTCGAGATTCGTTTCACTACGTAAAAAAGCAGGGGCGCGAGCGGATCTGTTTTATTGATCGCAGTACGCTTTTTCCTGTAAGTCATCAACTCTGGCGATCCGTTATTGAAGAAGTTTCACCGGAATATCCGGATATTCCGGTGAATTATATGCAGATCAATACCGCAATTAATGAGCTGATAAATAAGCCCGATGAATTCGATGTAATAGTTACTACAAACGATTGTGGCGATGTATTATCGACACTTTCAACGGTAATTACAGGCGGGTTCGGGCTCTTTTTTTCCATTGAAATGAATCCCAACCTGATTTCTCTTTACCGGATAATGCAAAGTGCCTCATCAAAATTGGCGGGCCGCAATACGGCAAATCCTTTAAGTGCTATTTTAGCCTTTCGGTTTATTCTGGATGAATTAACATTATTGACCGAAGCGAAAGTGTTGGAGCAGGCTATTCGGAATAATTTTGAAAATCATTGGGTGACTATTGATCTTGGTGGGATCATTGGAACCGAAGAGGTCGGCGATTATATCTGTGATTTTATTTCCCGGGTGGCTTAATTTCTTTGCGATCCAAAAATATGCAAAAACCACTGGACTTGACTTAACTTCAGAACTCCTGATCTGATATTGAAAAAACAGTGATTTACTTCAATGAATTCGTAAAATAAAATGTCATAATCTGTGATAAACCGGGAGTTCTGATTTCAAATTTCAAATATCCCTGGTACATTCGT